>NZ_JBQFQF010000009.1:0-224688 GCF_056536745.1 Ruegeria sp. CJ2 | reverse complement strand
ATTGGAGCCCAGTTCAAGACTGTAGACCAGCGCGCCCAGGCCATCTTCGCCCGGATCATTCGTGGTCACGTTGAACAGATCGCCCACACCTTCGGTGTCCGTATCCGGCCCACCCGTCAGATCGGCGTCATCCGTCTGCAGGTCTGCGGTGCCAAGGGTCATGGCAAAGGCTGGCCCGTCATCGGTGAACGAGATTTTTTGGGTGAGGTCGACATAGTCCGTCGCGGTGTCCGCGGCGGTCTCGGCATCGCTGAGGGTGCCGACCAGACGGATCGCATCGGTCAGGGCCGCGCCCAATCCGGTGACATCCGAGGCATAGCCCGAGGTATCTGCCGAACTGTGCTCGACCGCCCGGTTCTGGGTCAGCGTCACCGCGCCGGTGCTGCTGACGACCGAGACCGAGAACACGACTTGCCCGCCCGAGGTTTTGCCTTCGATGACGCCAGCATTGTTGCTGAGAACCACGGTGTCTCCGGTGGCGGTGTCTTTCAGGGTCACCGACCCGGCATTGGAGCCCAGTTCAAGACTGTAGACCAGCGCGCCCAGGCCATCTTCGCCCGGATCATTCGTGGTCACGTTGAACAGATCGCCCACACCTTCGGTGTCCGTATCCGGCCCTCCCGTCAGATCGGCGTCATCCGTCTGCAGGTCTGCGGTGCCCAATTCCATTTCAAAGGCCGGCCCGTCATCGGTGAACGAGATGGAAGGCGCAATGTTGACGGCATCGGTGGCTTGGTCCGGTGGGGTCTCAGTATCGCTGAGCGTGCCAACCAGGTTGATGTAGTCTCCGGCACCAAGACCCAGCCCGACAGTGTCGCCGTTATATGGCGCTTGAGTGTCGGTGGTACTATGCTCGACCGCCCGTTCCTGGGTCAGCGTCACCGCGCCGGTGCTGCTGTTAACCGAGACCGAGAACACAACGTCGCCGGTTGCGGCGTCTGTGGCATCCGTGCCTTCACGACCGACGATGTCGCCGAGTTCGTCAAACAGGTACACGGTGTTGCCGGTGGCGGTGTCCTTCAAAGTTGTTGTAACCGAGGCTGCGCTCAATGCCAGGGAGTAGACAAGGCCACCATTGCCGTCGGCACCTGGTGAATTGGTTTCGACCGTAAACAATTCGCCGACGCCCTTGGTGTCGGTGTCCGGACCGCCTGCCAGATCTGCATCGTCTGTCTGCAATCCACCTGTACCAAGCTCGATGTCGAAGAGTGGTGCGTCGTCCTCAATGAGGCCACGGACATCATTTGCTGAGAAGTTCTGCTTGTCACCATCCTCGTCAAAGGCTTCGAAGAGTTCCCCAAGACCAATCCCAAGGATGTCGTCGTCGGGGTTGCCCGTCGTTACCGCGCCGTGCTCGACAGCGGCGAGTAGTTCCAGCCGGATATCTCCGTCGGTGTTCACAAGAACCCGGAGATGATCGGTGCTGCTGATCGAGAGGATGATTTCGTCGTTATAGGTTGTGCCGCCCACGTCGACGTTAACACCTTTATTCACCTCAACGTCAAATGTTTGACCATCGTCACTGTTCAGCGTGGTTCCGTCTTTCGTCGCATCCGCGCCAAAACCCAGGCCCGGTGCGTCCTGGCCGGATTGGAATATGCCGCTCAGGTTGTCAGTCGCGACCAGCACGTCACCCGTGCCGTCAAGGTTGCCGCCGGTCAAGGCGTCCTCATAAACCGTCAGATTGACATCCTGCGCGCCTTGGGAGGGGCCATCGTCGTAAAAATCGAGCTTGGACCCCGCCTCGGCCCGTTCGGAGGAGGTGCTTTCCAGGCTGAAGGCCTGAATACTGAACGCGACCTGATCATCGCCGTCGTTTTTGATTGCTATCCGGTTGAAGGACGGAGCCACGATACTGATGCGGTCATTTTCAACCGCGCCGATCACGGTAAATGTGCCGTCACCGTTATCCTGAACCATCGTTGGGTCGCCGGTGACGTCGACGCCGTTCACGAAGACTGCGGTGATGTTCACCTGAGCATCATCGCTATGGCCGGATATGAAATCTGTTCCGGTCTCAAGATATAAGCCCGCGCCTTCGGTATTCCACGCAGACAGATGGACCAAGGGGTTTGTGGTTGGGCCACCTCCAGTGACCTTCACAACATTGAACGCCGCACCGGTCGTCTGGAACACGTCCGTGAATAGAATGTTGTTCTGGTCACTGGCCTCGGTGGGGGTCAGCCCGGGTACGATATATTCGGGGTCAAACCCAGTGGTGAAATTGAAGTTCAAAATCTCGCCAGCGCCAATGTCCTGTGAGTTGGTGCCAAGCGCGGTTTTATCTGAACCGTCGCCCAGATTGGCACCCTGGCCACTGTTCACTGAATCGCCGTTGGCCTCGCCGGAGGCCACAATCGTGACATTCCCCGAACTGAAGGCCATGAATTCATTCTGGCCGGACGGAGCGCCCTCGAATGAAAAGTCGACGACCTGCTCGGCCGAGACAAAGACCTTATTGGCTAAGTCCACAACATCGTCGGGGTTGCTCCCATCCGGATGTTTTATCGGCTCGAACAAGGCGATCCAGAAGTCGCCGCCGATGATATTGCCGCTGACCGGATCAGTGACTTCTTCCAGGTAGATCGCAAAGATGACTTCCTGGGTAACCGAATCAATGCCCAAAACGACGTTGTCGTTCGCAGCCGACAAAAGATTGATGTTGTTTCCCGCAAGCGAGTCGAGGCCGGAATCAAACGTACCATCGAATAAGAACCCGCTGTCATCGGTCAGGCTCAGCCCAGTGATCGGAGGATCAGCGGTGATCTGCACATCATTGCCGCCGGTTCCGTCAGTGGGATCGCCCGCGATCTCAATCGCATCACCGACTGCCACGCTATAGCCTGTGACCGTTGCGCTATAGGCCGCCAATGCGGTGTTGAAAACCGACTCTACATCAGTCGGGAAAACGGCAGGGGTTCCAACAATGTCTTGCCGTTGGTCACCAAGGGATTCATCAATACCAGTAATGCCGTCAATATTAATCGTAAGTGCCATAATACTTCCCCCAATGGTTTACACTGGAAGCAATGAAGACACCGAGATGCACCGCTCAAATTCTATGTCTCGGATAACTTCAGATTCCAGCAGTCAATCCAGACGCAATAATGTGCTCAGAAGGAGACGGCTTTGTTGGGGGGCAGATGATGAGCCAGATAAAGTCACAAATAGGTCGTGCACCGCTGAAACGGATTCGCACAGCCAAGGTTTCTATAACTTCGATTTTTTGACTTTAAGAGATGTGAACCACGACATTGGCACCCCCATGCCAGAAAACAGGTTCTCCTTCAAACTGTGCCAGCACGCTACCACAGTGTTCCAAATTTCTCAACGTTTTCAAAAGGTCAGGCGAGTGCGTCGAGAATGGTTCGCGTAATGGTAGGTTCCGCTAGGTGATTTTTTGCCTGCTTTTCGAGCAAAGTTCTGCCCAAAAAATGCCCAAATTTCGGCAGCTCTTGCGACCACCATTGTTCGGCATTTATCAACAATCCAACCGCAAAATTTACAAAAGCGGGAAGTTTGAGGGCAAGAGATGGCTAAGGGCAAGGGCAGCGCCGGTAACGGCGGCAATACCGTGCTAAAAGGTGGGCGCGGAGACGATACCTATTTCGTTCATTCATCTGGAATTTCCATTAGCGAAAGAAAGAATGGCGGCATAGATACCGTTGTCTCGAGCGTGGACTATGCGCTTGATGATAATGTGGAAAACCTTTTCCTGGATGGCGTCGACGATCTCAATGGAACCGGCAATGAGCTTGACAATGTTCTCGAAGGCAACGACGGGGACAACATTTTTTCTGGCTTGGATGGCGACGACACGATCTTGGGGCTTGCTGGTGACGATATCTTGCAGGGCGGTGAGGGATTTGACCTGATCGACGGTGGCGAGGGGTATGACACCGTTCGCTTTGAAGGGAAGTTGGAAGACTACTCTTTCGAAATAGTAGGTGAAAGTATTTATGTCACCTCTTCTTCTGGCGAGCGAGACCACCTGAAAGATGTCGAGGTGCTGTCCTTTTCTGACATAGATTTGTTGGTCGTAGACTTGGAAACGCCTGACGATCCTAACGCTGATTCGCCGCAAGCGCTTGACGACTATGGGTCGGTGCAGAGCGATGGGTCGGTGATTCTAGCTGTTCTGACGAATGACCTTGGCGCGGGATTGCGAATAGCTTCTGTAACGGAAGGTGTGTCCGGTGCAGTAACAATTAACGAAGACGGGACCCTCACTTATGTTCCTTATGAAGGGGTCTCTGGCGCGGACACTTTCAGCTATACCGTTGTTGACGACCAAGGGCGCACTTCGACAGCGCAGGTGACGATGGAGATTGTAGACGGCAACTCGGCCCCAGTCGCTGTCAACGATACCTTTATGGCCGCTGAGGGTGAAACTCTCGAGAGTTCGGCCAGTATTCTCGACAATGACAGCGACAGCGATGGTGATACGCTGACCATTACGCAATACGATGCTGTCAGCGCCAACAATGGATCGGTCGTTGTGAACGCCGACGGGACGTTCAGCTATACCGCAGCCATGGGTTTCGTCGGAACTGACACTTTCAGCTATACAGTTGAAGACGGTCACGGAGGTAGTTCTTCCGCGGTTGTGACAATAGAAGTCGAGGGTGCCTCAGAGCCGGATGTCCCTTATTATGTTACAGGGCTGATTGCTGGAGACGAGTATCGGCTGAACCCCAACGATCCGGTCGGGACAAGCGTCACTGTAACTTATTCGTTCGCTACTGGGACACCGGATTATTACCACGACGGCCATTTTGCCTGGACGGACTTCGAAGCTTTCACGGCAGAAATGCAGGCGATTACGCGTAGCGCGCTTTCCAGTATTTCGGAGTTCGCGGACATTACGTTCGTCGAAGCCCCACTTGAAGAAGCCAGCATAGTGTTCGGGATCGCGGATATCGGCGGGTCCGCCCGAGGGTTAGCCTATTATCCAAATGCCTATACCGTTGGAGCCCCTGCCGGAGATGTGTGGATCGATTCATCATTGTCAGGACTTTCTTTCGAGCCTGGGACTGAGGAATATAAAACGCTGATTCATGAAATCGGGCATGTATTGGGGCTTCAGCACCCGGAAAACCTACCGCTTGATGAATTGAATCGGCAATATACTGTGATGTCGGATTATGTGCATCCGTCCTTCGACGGCGAGGCAAGTTCGATGTTATTGTATGACGTCGCGGCTATCCAATATTTGTACGGAGCCAACGAGACCACAAGAACAGCCGACGACGTATATGACTTCGATGCATTGTCCGAGACTGTGGAAATAATCTGGGATGCGGGTGGGCATGATGTCATAGACCTCTCAGCTTCAACGCATGGCGTTGAAATCGATTTGCGCGAGGGTTCATTTAGTACCGTTAGCCAGTCAGGTAGCAACAACATTGCTATCGCTCACCGGACAGAGATCGAAGACGCTATTGGCTCTTCTTTCGATGATACGATAGTGGGCAATGATGGCGACAATTACATTTTCGGCGGCGGCGGAAATGATGTCTTGTTCGGCGGTGACGGAGATGACTATTTCGATTTCGACTTCGATGGCTCCAACGGAAATGACCAGATTTCTGATTTCACGAACGGACAAGATGTACTTGCGTTCAGCGGTCCAGGGACGTCGATCGATGACCTAATCGTCACGACGCAGGAGTCTGGGGTTTTGGTAGAATATTCCGGTGGCTCAATCCATCTTGATAACGTTCTGTACCTGACAAGTGACGATGTAGTCTTCGGGGTTGCATAATCTGCAAATTTAGAACTGTAAGCGCTGCTGGCTCTGTCAGAAACGGTCAGTTGATTGCGAACATGGTTAATACAAGCACGACGGCGGGCGGGGCTCAGTAGTTTCCCTTTGCGGCTTCCATCAGGATCAATTTGTCCAACCTCAGATCGGAAATCGCACGTCGCTATTGCTCGTTTTCTTTCTGAAGCCGCTTCAGTTTTTTCGACCGATCTACGCTTATTCCGCATTCGCCGTTGGGCTCGACCCAATGGCGCCTTCAACGGCTCATTTCTTTCGCCAGCGGTAATAGGTTTGTTCAACAACGCCAATCTGTCTGATCGCATCAAGACGGGACTTGCCTAGCCCCATTAGAACTTCATCCTGTCTTAACCTCGGGACAATCCCTTCGGGCTTCGGTCGCTTGTTTGCCGTTCGTCGTCCGCCATTTTCCAACCATAGCGATGGACCAATTCACATAGGATGTTCAGTTCACACAAATTCACGACGCTTCAGATAATTTCTTAAGCCTGTTTTAGATCTGTGCTGTAGGAAACTAGAAAGACGACGGCGCATCAGTGTCAGGGCAAAGCAGACAAATTTGTAAGGACAACTTCGCGACTCCATTAGGGGAATTCCCTTGAGAACCCTACGTATTTTGCGCTGAGATGAAGCCGGTGTTAAAACCATTGTCGTTTACAGAATGTTTTGGCGGGCATCTCTTATGGATTCGACTACCGGTGGCGGCAAGCCTAAGAAGATCCGACCGCATATTCGCCGGCTTCTCGCAACGGTCATCGTTTTCAGCATTTTCACCAATCTTTTGATGCTGACAGGACCTCTCTTCATGCTTCAGGTCTATGACCGGGTGCTTGCCTCTCGATCAGAGGAAACCCTGGTTGCCCTGTTCGGTCTCGTCGCGATCCTTTACCTGTTTTACGGCCTCATCGAGTATGCCCGCGGACGCATCGCGGCGCGCGCCGGTGCCCGGTTTCAGTCGGCATTCGACGAGACCGTTTTCCGAGCTGTACTTGAAGACACTGCTGTACAAGGTGGACAACATAAGCAGTCCGCCCCGCTCGATGCGCTGGCCTCAATTCGAACTTTCTTTACCGCTCCGGTTTTCCTATCGCTACTTGATCTCCCATGGACCCCCATCTTTATCGGCTGCATTTTTGTCTTCCATCCCTATCTGGGATGGATGGCCAGCGCAGGCGGCATGGCTCTGATCACCGTCGCTTTCACTAACCAATTCGTAACTTATAAAAGGGTTACGGAAGCCAACAGGCTCTCGCACCGGGCAGACCGCTTTGCGGATCAAGCCGAAGAAGGGGGCGAACTCATCTGGGCACAGGGCATGTCGCAAGCAATGGTAAGCCGCTGGCAAGACATGCGAGCGGAAGGTGTTAAACGCACGATCGCTGCCACCGATTGGACGGGCTCTTTCACCGCCAGTAGCAAAGCCTTCAGGCTCTTCCTTCAATCTGCAATTCTGGCGGTTGGCGCCTGGCTCGTTCTGCAAAATGAAATCAGCGCAGGGGCCATGATTGCGGCCTCTATTCTGATGGGCCGTGCTCTCGCACCGGTCGAGCAGAGTCTTGGAAGCTGGCAAATCGTGCAGAATGCGCTTTCTGGCAGGAAGCGCCTGAACACCTTCCTCGCGGACATCTACGAGCGTGAGCCACCTCTTGAGTTGCCACGACCTGACGCCAAACTCCTTGTCAATAATGTGTCTGTTGTTGCCCGCCGTGGCGATGAACCGATCCTGAAATACGTGACGGTCGAAGTTTCGCCGGGAGAAGCGCTCGGTGTAATCGGAAAGAGCGGTTCCGGCAAAACCACACTTGCCCGCGTGGTCGTAGGTCTTGTGACACCCGTCGCCGGTGAGGTGCGTCTAAATGGGGCTAAGCTGGAACATTATGGCCCGGATCAATTGGGTCGGCACATTGGCTATCTTCCGCAGGACGTTGTGCTTTTTGAAGGTAGTGTTGCCGAAAACATCGCGCAAATGGATTTAAAGCCAGACTCTGAACTTGTCATCAAGGCTGCCAAAAAAGCGCGGGTGCACGATATCATTCAGAAACTTCCTGACGGGTACAATACTCGGATCGGAACCCACGATGCGCAACTGTCGGGAGGACAAAAGCAACGGGTAGCACTGGCTCGTGCGCTCTATCGCGATCCTGTGCTTTTGGTCCTCGACGAGCCGAACTCGGCACTGGATGCTGATGGATCAGAGGCTCTAAACTCGGTCGTGCGGGAAATGAAAGCAGACAACAGAGCCGTTGTTATTATGACCCATCGACCGACGGCGATCTCAGAGTGTAACAACCTGGTTATTCTCGACCAGGGTAAGGTCGCGGCGCATGGCCCGCGAGACGAGGTTATTAAGTCGACGTTGAAGAATGCCAATCAGGTTCAAAGCGTCGTCAGCGGAAAGACAAGCTGATGTCAGAACAGAAGGAGAGCTGGAGTGCCGTCGTACCCACCACGATTGGTGCAACGGCGATCATCGTGATGTTGGGCGTCCTTGGGGTTTGGAGCGTCAAGACGCAGATTGCCGGTGCCGTGGTTGCCTCCGGGGTGATTGAGGTTGAAAGCGAGCGGCAGGTGATCCAGCACCCAGACGGTGGGGTGGTTGGGGCTATTTTCGCGCGCGATGGCGATTTAGTGGCTGCCGGCGATGTGCTTGTGCGGTTCGACGATACATTTCTTAAAAATGAACTCGCGATCGTCGAAGGTCAGCTCTTGGAAATCTTCGCGCGCATGGCGCGCTTCGAAGCAGAGCGTGACGACACAGAGAGCGTGACATTCGACACTCCTCCAGACCTGATGTTAGTGCCTGAGGGCAAAATCACAGAGCAACTGGAAGGGCAGAAACGTCTTTTTGAAGCGCGTCGCATATCACTCGCGCAGAACGCCCAGCAAATTTCTGAACAGAAAGCTCAAGTTGCACAGCAAATTGAAGGCGTAGAGGCGCAGCGCAGGGCACTTGATCGCCAACTCAAGCTCATCGAACAGGAACTGGCTGATGTACAAAACCTCTTTGATCAGGGACTGACGAAAGCGTCGCGCCTTCTTGAATTGCAACGCGCCCAAGCTAGGCTCGAAGGAGAAATCGGCAGTCTGACGGCGCGCGTCGCCGAGGCGCGCGCAAAGATATCAGGCTTGGAAATCCAGCGACTTACTCTTTTTGACCAACGCCGCGAAGAAGCAATAAGCCGACTAAGGGACTTAGGCTACAACGAACTCGAATTGGTCGAAAAGCGCCTTGGGCTTATCGAAAGGCTGTCCCGCCTTGATGTCCGGGCGCCTGTATCCGGCATTACATTTGGATCAAGCGTCTTTGCGGAACAGTCTGTAGTTCGGGCAGCCGATCCGATGATGTATATCGTGCCCGGAGATCAACCGCTTCACGTGTCCGCAAGGATCTCACCGACAGATATCGAGCAGGTCTACACCGGTCAGGACGTTTCGCTGATGTTCACGACGTTCAATCGACGCACGACTCCGGAAGTTGCGGGGAAAGTCGTCCGCGTTGCCGCTGACGCTGCACAAGATGAAGCCACAGGCGTAACGTACTACGAAGCGATCCTCATGCCCGACGCGGCCGCGCTCGAAGCTTTGGAAAATGTCTCACTTGTTCCAGGCATGCCGGCCGAAGCCTTCCTCAAGACCGAGAACCGGACTCCGCTAAGTTATCTGACGCAACCGCTCACTGTGTATTTTCAGCGTGCCTTTCGCGAAGACTAAATCACCGGCCCCAATAATGCCGGTGATGCACACGTCCAAATGTTTCAACTTATCATGACTAAGTTTAGAATTGCGCACAGCAGTATCGTTAGGACGTCAATTTTGCGGACGTTCGGCAAAGGCCAAATCCTCTCCCCGCAACCAAACTTTGGGTTAAGAAACCCCAACACCGCCCGTTCAGACTACAATTGAGCCACTGGATCAACCGAATAACGTCGTCACAGCGTCGAGCGCGGGACTAAAGCGGCCCTACCTGGGACAGGAAGCCTTAACCTCAACCCAAGGGGCAGAGGTATGACGGAGTCGGGAAATCCTGACTTTATGATTGTTTGCGGTTCGTCGACCCTAAGTGCACTAGAATTGCCGCTCTATCTAAGGCGTGAATTTTTATTAAGGCTTTGAGAAAGAATCAAAATTGATTGGAAAGCTGAAAATTCCCTTCTTGGCTATCGCAACCCTTTGCATTCTTGGGGTGATTAGCTCTTCGACGGTTCGCTATAGGAATCGTACCAATCTGGAAGAGAGAATAAGAAACTACGCAATAGAACTGGTTCAAATGGACAGTTTTCTGGTCAAGTTTTTTCCTCCTCCGCACTCACTTGCGGAAGTTTATCAGTTTGGAATGCCGTTTTTTAACCCAACATGGGCTATAGCGCCTTTAGAACAAATTTCTGAATTCTCAAAGCGGAACCAGAGTAGAGTTAATGGAGATGTTCACGCTGTTCTTCTCGATAACTGGACGAAAGATGACACAGCTATTTTGTTCACTTTAAAAGACTGCGGCGGGTTTTTTTGCGACTTGGATAATTCTGACTTACAAGTCGTTCCCCGATCTGATGTTACGTATATTTTGCGGTCGGGAAACCCAAAAGTGAACAGAACCATAAGAAGTGATGGCTACCAAACCGCAAACATAACGCCGGGTTTTGCATCCAAAAAAGACTACTTGGTAACGGCTCAGATAATTCGAAACAATGGCGGCGATATTGTGGAGATATTCGTTTTCTATGAGCGACCGGCATCTTCGTTCGAAAGCTTCGTGCAGTCGTTCACTGGTGATCCACATAACAGACATATCGTAAAAAAAAATGTTCTTTCACTATAACTATGCTTTGCAATGGGGCGTTGAATACTAGATAGATGCGACCCGATCTGACTGCCGAATAATTACTTCGTTCGGGAGGGCGACAATAGGCTGAAGAGGTTAAAACCGCTTGTGTTTCGTCTCACGCAACGAATTCAATCGCTTCCGAGCGGCCTCCAATTCTAAACGTCAAATTCCGCCAAATCAGCTCAGTAATAGCCACTTCTGCGGCTATTACTATGTGATGGTTCCCCCCGGGAATAGGAAGAAGACGCGCCCAGCGCAAAAATTCCCTGTAGTGCGACTTGCCCGAACGCACTCGCTCAGGTCGCGGCGTCCGTCGAATGTGTCACTACTTGCAAGTGCTGAGCCAGCTTGTCGATCTCAGCCATCCAGCCTTGCACAAGTTTCGGATCGCTAGGGGCGGCATGAACGCCTGCTGGTATCTCGCGCTTCAAGACAGACTCAACAGCCAGAGACACGGGGATAGACACCAGTCGCGCCATTGCGGTTCCGCGTTCGTCACCCCAGGCATCCATCACATAGGTCTTGTGCCAGACCTCGGCGCCGTCTTTTTCCGCCTTCAGGCCGACGCACAGAACCACGCGGTCGGGCTCGCCCTCGTCATATGCGTTGTCAGTCCAGAATTGATCCGACATCTCTTTCAGGCGCGCATCCCCTTCGGGGCCAGAGAGTGTTTCGATTTCCGTGAACACGTCCGACCAGGCATCCGCCCAACCGTTCAGGCGCAAGGTGCCGCGGACGAATTCTTTGACCGGCCAGTGATCCTCGAAATGGTATTGGGCCATGAAAGGGATCGAGTCGCGGTTCGGATAGACTTCGAAACTTTCTGGCGTGGGCAGCGGTGCGATATAGCTGCTGATCGCATCCCACGGGCGGGCGACGTCCAGCGGGGCATAGTCGCGGATTGATTTGGACGGCGATCGCAGAGCCTTGAGTACCCCCAGCGGAGACCAGCTGAACTTGTACCGGAACGGGTTGGGGTTTTTCGGGACACCACCGCAATAGGAAATAAAGCTCAGGTGATTTTGGGGGTCGAACGCATCCGAGGCGCGGTAGTCGTCGACCAGGGCGTGCGCCATCAGATGGTCGATACCCGGATCAAGCCCGACCTCATTGACCAAGGCGACCCCGGCTTCGCGGGCCTTGTCGTCCAGCGCGCGCATTTCCGGCGCGATGTAGGAGGATGAGACGAAATTGGCCTGTTTCGAGATCGCCAGGTCTGCCAGCGGCACGTGCCAGTCGCCCGGCAGCATAGATACGATCACATCGCCTTGTTCCAGCACCGCACCCAAATCGTCGATGTCAAAGGCGCGGATGTCGTCGGTCAGGTCTCCGACCTCGGCGCGGGCCTTGTCGATGGTCCGGTTCCAAACGGTGACCTTGTGGCCGCCTTCGATCAGGCGGCGCAGGCCGGGGATGGCCGACAGGCCGGTGCCACACCAGTGAATCGTCATCGCTCAGATCCCTCTCATATGAGTATTGTAGGTTGCTTCTGCCCGACCCCAGACACCTCTGTCCAGATCGGTCAGAGTCAGCAGGGAGGGCAGCAGTTGGGCCGCGTAGTCTTCGGAACTTTCGACAGGCAGCATCGACGGAAGGTTGTCGATGGCCATCACATCCATCACCGGATCGGTCGCCACGCGCAGGGCGGGCGCGTCCCATGTGGTGGCGCGGTCATAGACCGGCACCGGGTTGTAGTCGCTGTCCGGGTCACAGGCCACGTCGCCAATGGCGGTCAGGTTGCGCGGTGCGTTCAGTGCATTACGGGGGACAAAGACCGGCGTGCCGGGGCGCGCGAAGATGCAGTTTAGGAACAGGTCGTGGTCAAGGATTTCGGGGAAGGGTCCACCGCTGGCGGTCTCGGCCATGTCCCATTTGGTGACGGAAACCCCCATACCCTCGCACATATCCGCAGCGCCTGTTCCCACGCGGCCCAAAGCACCGATGACGATGGCGCGGGGGCGGGTGCCGGTGGCGTCCAGTTCGGCCAGCAATTCGGCGTTCAGCGCGTCTTTGTTCGGATATACCCCGACCGGCGGGCATTCCTGCCCCCGCTGCTGCGCGGCCCATGTTTTCAGTGTCACCGCAGCGCCCGCGTATCCGGCCCAATAGCCAAAGGCGGCGACCCGGCGGCCCTCTTCATCCACCAGATATTCCAGATCATAGAGCGTACCGCCCCCGGCCTTGAACCGTTCCAACAGAGCGCGCCCGGAATGCTGCCCCTTATAGGCATGGCCGAACATGATGTGACGATGGGGCAGGGGCGTGCCATCTTCGGGCAGTTCCTTAAGGCCAAAGATGATCGCATCCAGCGGGGCGTCGGTCCACGCATTCTCGGCCGCGATCTCACAGCCTGCGTCCTTGTAGCCCTGCAACGGGATGGCGCGCACGGAACTTTCCTCGACCGTCACGCGGATGCCTGCGGCGATCAGGTCGGCGGCGCCTTCGGGGGTCAACCCGACCCGTTCCTCGTTCGGGCGCTGTTCTGCCCGGACCCAGAGATGTGTCATTGTCGTTCCTTTTGTCAGAGCATTCCGGCAGCGCGTACGGCCTGCACCGAAGGCCGCGCCTCCATCGCCTCGCGAAATGAGATGATCTTGGGAAAGGCTGCCACGTCCACGCCGTCGCCTTCCAGCCAACTACACACCACGTAGAGGTAGACATCGGCCAGCGAGACCTCATCCCCCAGCACAAACGGCCCACGCAGCCCGTTTGAACAGATGTAGTCGCAAGAGGCTGTCATCGTCTGCGCCACCTTCCCCTGCATGTCTTTCCAGCTGGCTTTCTTGTCGGCCCACCGCGCCCCGCGCATTTTGTGGGCGTGGTTCACATGCATGGTCGAGGCAAGGTAATACATCACCTCTCGCATCCGCGCGGCCATGATCGGGTCAGACGGAACCAACCCGGCCTGCGGCGCAACAGTAGCGATATAATCCAGCAGCGCGCCCGTTTCGGTCAGGATACCCCCATCCACCACCAGCGCGGGCACGCGGCCCTTGGGATTGATCTGCTTGTAGGCGGGTTTGGTCTGCTCACCGCCCGCGAAATCCAGCTTGATCGCCTCATATTCCAGCCCAGCTTCTTCCAATGCGATGGCCACAGCGACCGATATTGTGCAGGGGGCATAGTAAAGCTGCATCGGAGCCTCCGGTTACAGGTGTGTCTGGGCGAATTGCCGGTCTGGGGCCTCCAGGTGCGGAACTGCGTTGAACAGCACCGGGGCAAGCTGCGCGCCGATTGGATGCAGACGATGCATCGACGTATTCATGATGGCAAGCGCAACGCGCGCCATTGCCGGGATATCCAACCCCATCGCCTGCCGCACCACCATCGAGATCAACCCGCCCGAGGTCACCACAATCGCAGGGCCACCTTCTGTGCCGATGTCGCGCAGCGCACCGGATACGCGGCTTTCGAATTCCTCGAAAGTTTCCGGCGCATCTGTGATTTTACCCTTGGCCCATGCGTCAAACGTGCGCGGCAGATGTTCGACAAACCCCTCGCGGTCGGTCGGAATTGCGACGCCGTGCTGTTCTTCGAACAACTTGGCTATGGTGAAATATTCCAACTCGTTCAGCCGGGCGTCTCGGGTCGGTTCCGGCAAACCCATGCTGGCGGCCGTTTCCACATGCCGTGTGAGCGTTCCGCAAAACACCCGCGGATAATGCGCACGAGTATCTTGCAGATGAGCACCCAGCCAGCGCGCCTGCTGGTGGCCCAGATCGCTGAGCTTGTCGTAGTTTGTCTCGTCACGTGCTGCTGTATTCGCCTGGCCGTGACGTACCAGTGTAATATGTGACATGGCCGCCCCTCTTGGGCGGAGTCTTAGGGCAGGATACCGGTCGGGGCCAGAGCCGTTCGGCCAGTGTTTGAAAATAATTCTATTTGTCAGAATGCCTTGCCCAATACTGAACTGGTCGTGATACATTTTGTGCATGGCGGGTGTTGCCTAACGGAAAAAAGTTTCCTATACGCTACAAATCTGCTGTATGCCCCTGTATGCCGAATGGCCGGGTGACCATTGCTTTTTGCACAGCATTGACTGACAACGGGTTTGGAAAGGTCACGGATATGACTGACGCACCGAAACGTACTCCGCTCTATGATCTCCACGTCGAGCTTGGCGGTAAGATGGTCGATTTCGCCGGGTGGGAGATGCCGGTTCAGTACCCGCTGGGGATTATGGGCGAGCATAAGCAGTGCCGCGAAAAGGCGGCGGTGTTTGATGTCAGCCACATGGGTCAGGTGATCCTGCGGGGCAACAATGTGGGCGAAAAGCTGGAAACGCTCTGCCCCCAAGCCTATGCGACGCTGAAGGAAGGCAAGGCACGCTACGGATTCTTCACGAATGCCGAAGGTGGGATCATGGACGACCTGATCGTATCGAATGCGGGCGATCACTACTTTGTCGTCGTGAACGCAGCGCTGCGCCATCAGGACATCCCGCATATGCGCGACAATCTGGACGGCGTGGAAGTGACCGAGATTTTCGACCGCGCGCTGGTGGCCGTCCAAGGCCCCAAGGCCGAGGATGTTGTCGGTGCGCTTTGCCCGGCGGCACGAGACCTGAAATTCATGGAAACCACAGTGGCGGATATCAACGGCGTAGAATGCCGGATCTCGCGATTGGGGTACACCGGTGAAGACGGGTATGAAATCTCGATCCCCGAAGACAGCGCGATCGAGATCACCCGCGCGTTTCTTGCGCATGAAGATTGCGAACCGGCGGGGCTTGGCGCACGTGACAGCCTGCGGCTGGAGGCCGGGCTGTGCCTGTATGGTAACGACATCGACCAGACGACCTCGCCCATCGAAGCGTCGCTGGGATGGGCCATCCAAAAGCGCCGCAAGGAAGAGGGTGGATTTCCGGGCGCAGAGCGTATTCAGCGCGAATTGGCCGAGGGTCCAACACGCAAGCTGGTCGGCATCAAGCCCGAGGGCCGCGCGCCTGCCCGTCAAGGCGTTGAAATCCAGTGCGCCGAAGGCAATACAATCGGTCAAATCACGTCCGGGGGGTTTGGCCCTACAGTGGGTGGACCGGTCGCGATGGGTTATGTGTCTGCAGGCCACGCCGCACCCGGCGAGACTGTCAATCTGATCATCCGGGGTAAACCGCAACCCGCGCTGGTCGTGGCGCTGCCCTTCGTCACCCAGAATTACAAGCGTTGAAGTCAGGAGAGAGACAAGATGGCAACCTATTATTCCGAAGAGCACGAGTGGATCGACGTTGACGGCGACACTGCCACGCTGGGCATCACCAAACATGCGGCCGAACAACTGGGCGATGTGGTCTTTGTAGAGCAGCAGGAAGTCGGGGACGAATTCGCCAAGGATGGCGAGATCGGTGTGATCGAATCCGTCAAGGCGGCCTCGGAACTCTATGCTCCGGTTGATGGCGAGATCATCGAGGTGAACGAAGCGCTGGCCGACAACCCCGGCGCGCTGAACGAAGATCCCGAAGGTGAAGCATGGATCTACAAGATCAAAATCACCGACGCCTCGCAGCTCGAAGATCTGATGGATGAGGCCGGCTACAAGGACTTCATCGGCTGACACCTGCGGCGGGTCTCAGCACGGATCCGCCCTTCATCTGGCTAAAAATATCCCCGCCGGAGGCTCCCGCATCCTCCGCCGGGCCTGACCTACCCGTGAGGAGCGCAACGATGGCCTTCAAACTGACCGATTACGAAGCCTATGACTTCGCCAACCGCCGCCATATCGGGCCCAGCCCGACCGAGATGCGCGATATGCTCAAGGTGATCGGCTTCAAGACGCTGGACCAACTGATCGACGCCACCGTTCCGCCTGAAATCCGGCAAACCGAACCGCTGGATTGGGGTCCGGCAATGACGGAACGCGACGCGCTGTTCTATATGAAAGAGGTGGCGAGCAAGAACACCGTTCTGACCTCGCTGATCGGGCAGGGCTATTACGGCACCACCACGCCTGCGCCGATCCTGCGCAACATTCTGGAAAACCCGGCCTGGTATACCGCCTACACCCCCTATCAGCCCGAGATCAGCCAGGGTCGGCTTGAGGCGCTGTTGAACTTCCAGACCATGGTCAGCGACCTGACCGGGCTGGACGTGGCCAACGCCTCGCTGCTGGACGAAGCCACAGCCGCGGCTGAGGCCATGGCAATGGCCAAGCGCGGTGGGCGGTCCAAGGCCAATAACGCCGCCTTTTTTGTTGACCGCAACTGCCACCCGCAGACCATCGCGGTGATCAAAACCCGCGCCGAGCCTTTGGGCATTGACGTGCAGGTGGGCGATCCGGACCAACTGGAGGCCGGTGCCGTCTTTGGCGCGATCTTCCAGTATCCCGGCACCCACGGCCACGTCCGTGATTTCTCAGCCGAGATCGCAGCGCTGCATGAACACAAGGCCATCGCCATCGTCGCTGCCGACATCCTGTCGCTGGCGCTGCTGAAATCGCCCGGAGAGATGGGCGCGGATATTGCCATCGGCTCGACCCAGCGCTTTGGCGTTCCGATGGGGTACGGTGGCCCGCACGCCGCGTATATGGCAACCACCGATAAGCTGAAGCGCGCGATGCCGGGCCGGATCATCGGTGTCAGCATCGACAGCCGGGGCAACAAGGCGTACCGCCTTGCCCTGCAAACCCGCGAACAGCACATCCGGCGCGAAAAGGCGAACTCGAACGTCTGTACCGCGCAGGCACTGCTGGCCGTCATTGCCTCGATGTATGCGGTCTATCACGGCCCCGATGGGATCAAGGCCATCGCGCAATCAGTGCATCGCAAAACCTCGCGTCTGGCCGTTGGACTGGAAGAGGCGGGCTTTTCGGTTGAACCCGAAGTGTTCTTCGACACGATCACGGTCGAAGTCGGCCACCTGCAAAAGACAGTCATGGAGGCTGCCGTGGCGCGTGGCGTCAACCTGCGCAAAGTGGGCGACACCAAGGTGGGCATCAGCCTTGACGAACAGACCCGTGCCGAAACGATTGAGGCCGTCTGGGGTGCCTTCGGCATCGACCGCGCTGATGACAGCTCGAACAAGCAATACCGCCTGCCGGATTACGCGCTGCGCGAAACGCCTTATCTGACCCACCCGATCTTCCACAAGAACCGGGCCGAGGCCGAAATGACCCGCTATATGCGCCGTCTGGCAGACCGTGATCTGGCGCTGGACCGGGCGATGATCCCGCTGGGCTCCTGCACCATGAAGCTGAACGCCACGATCGAGATGATCCCAGTCACATGGCCCGAGTTTGGCAACCTGCACCCCTTCGTGCCCGAAGATCAGGCGCAGGGCTATCACGAGATGATTGCCGATCTGAACGACAAGCTGTGCCAGATCACCGGCTATGACGCAATCAGCCAACAGCCCAACTCGGGCGCGCAGGGGGAATATGCGGGCTTGCTGACCATCCGCAACTATCACTTCGCCCGTGGCGAAGGGCACCGCAATGTCTGCCTGATCCCGACCTCGGCGCACGGGACCAACCCGGCCTCGGCGCAGATGGTGGGCTGGCAGGTGGTGCCGGTGCAATCGGATGAGAACGGCAATATCGACCTTGCGGACTTCCGCGCGAAGGCCGAGAAGCACTCCGACCATCTGGCCGGCTGCATGATCACTTATCCGTCCACCCATGGTGTGTTCGAGACCACTGTGCAGGAGGTCTGCCAGATCACCCATGATCACGGCGGTCAGGTCTATATCGACGGCGCCAACATGAACGCCATGGTCGGCCTGTCGCGCCCCGGTGACATCGGCGGTGACGTCAGCCACCTGAACCTGCACAAGACCTTCTGCATCCCGCATGGCGGTGGTGGCCCCGGCATGGGCCCAATCGGTGTCAAAGCGCATCTGGAGGAACACCTGCCCGGTCACCCGGAATACGGCACTGCCGTTGGTCCGGTCTCGGCCGCACCGTTTGGCTCGCCTTCAATCTTGCCGGTCAGCTGGGCCTATGTGCTGTTGATGGGTGGCGCGGGTCTGACGCAGGCCACGAAAGTGGCGATCCTGAACGCCAACTATATCGCGGCACGGCTCAAGGATGCCTATCCGATCCTCTACACCTCCGAGAGTGGCCGGGTGGCGCATGAATGCATCCTCGACACCCGTCCCCTGGACGCCGAGGCGCATGTGACCGTCGATGACGTGGCCAAACGTCTGGTCGATTCCGGCTTCCACGCCCCGACGATGAGCTGGCCGGTGGCTGGCACCCTGATGGTAGAACCCACCGAGTCCGAACCCAAGGATGAGCTGGACCGCTTCTGCGACGCCATGCTCTCGATCCGCTCTGAGGCGCAGGACATCATCGACGGCAAGATCGACGCGGAAAACAACCCGCTGAAAAACGCGCCCCACACGGTGCGCGATCTGGTCGGCGACTGGGACCGCCCCTATAGCCGCGAGCAGGCGTGTTTCCCTCCGGGTTCCATGGGCGTCGACAAATACTGGTCGCCGGTCAACCGCGTCGATAACGCGTATGGGGACCGGAACCTTGTCTGCACCTGTCCGCCGATGTCGGAATACGAAGAAGCCGCAGAGTAACGAGAACCCCGCCATGTGCGGGGTTTTTCTTAGGGTTGGAAACTGTTGGGTACGCCGAACGGCGGCGTGTCAACGCTCGTCCCCGTCAGCGCATTCAGAAACGCCACGAGGTTTTGGATGTCCGCGTCTGACAGCGTGAGCGGCGGGATGTCAGTCTTGCTGCGCTGACGTTCCATTTCCAATCGGTCATCCCAAACCACGAAATCGGCTTTGTGCAGCCAGGGAACCTCGGGCAAAGCCGCCATGTCACGAGTCCATTGTGACAGGCTGCGTTCCGGGTCCAGATGATGGCGGATCATGCTGTCGAGATCGGGGAAGGCCCCGTTATGTCCATAAGGCGCGGTCAAAGCCACATTGCGCAGCATCGGCGTGCGAAAGCGATAGGCGTCCTCCAGCCGGTCGCTTTCCCCCATGCGCCCAACGTCGCGCACATAGGGGTCCCATTGCCGGGTGCGGCCCGGACCAAAGGGCGGCAAGGCCAGCGCGTGGAATTTCTGATCTGACATCAACGGACCGGAATGGCAGGTGGAACATTGGGCTTTGCCATAGAACAAGTCCATCCCGTCCTTTTGGGCAGGTGTCAGGGCGTTGGCGTCGCCCGCAAGATAGTGATCGAACGGGCTGTCCGTGCTGCGCCACTCAACGGCCATGAACGCCGCCAGCGCGTTGGCGATCTGAGTGATCGTGATGTCCTCGGTCGTGTTGACCTCATCAAAGGCGGCAACCATCGCAGGGCCATAGCGCGGATCGGCGCGCACCCGTTTGGCCAGTATCGGCCAGCCCAGATCAATCCGGTCGGCCACGGCACCGGTCACCTGATTTTCGCCGACATTTCCCGCCATTTCGAATTGCGAGGTCAGCGGGAACAGCGCCTGTGCCGCCAACAGTGAATTCAGACCCTCTGGCAACCATTCCTGCGCGGGTGAGTTAAACCCGTTGCCGTAAACGTCCGAGATACTCAGACGGCCATCGTGGAAGACCGTGTGAATGTCCTTGGCCCCAAGGTTCCAGAGACCGGGCGAGTTACGCGGAATGCGCTTGCGGATTTTATTCGCTCCGATACCCGGTGTGCGCTCCGGTCCCAGCCCCTGTCCGCCTTCTCCAATCCCAAGCGACAGCCCGTCGGAGGTGCCGAAATCCGGGTGGTGGCAATGGGCGCAGGCGATGTTCTGATTGCCCGACAGGATAGGGTCGTAAAACAGTTGATGACCGATGGCAGCCTGTTCCATATCAAAGAGGATAAAGTCATCATCGGTCAGCGGGCGCGGTAAATCCTGAGCCGCAGCCGCTCCGACGAAAAGGAAGAAAACCCCATGCGCCAGCTTGTATTTGCCCTTTGCCTTTTTGCGACCCCGGCGCTGGCCGAGTTGGAGCAAGCGCGCGACATGATGGAGGCGGGCGAATTTGAGGCCGCGCGCGAGGAACTGCTGCCAGCCGCGCGATCTGGCAATGCCGAGGCCGAGGAGTTGATCGGCGTCATGTACGGCCTTGGGCTGGGGGTCGAACAGGATTACGAACGCGCGTTTGAATGGTATCTGCGCGCCTCGATGAAGGGGCATCCGGGGGCGCAATCGGGTGTCGGCTGGTATTATGAGCTGGGTCTGGGCATGCCCGCGCCTGACCTTGTTCGGGCGTATATGTGGTACACGCTCAGCGCGATTGGCGGTGATCCCGATGCGGCGATCAGCCTTGAGGAAGTGGTCAAGAAAATGTCGCCGGAGCAAATCGAAAGGGCGCATGTTCTGGTGAATGACTACAAAGGGTGGATGTACCCGTTTCGGTAAGGGCCGGACGCCAACGCCCGGCCCTGTTCGCTTAGTTCAGATCCGCATCGCGAGAGGCGTTGATATCTGCCTCAGCCTCGGCAACCGCTTCGGTCAGCGCATTGAACACCTCGTCCCCGCGGCCCACATTGGTCTGGAACCACTCGTAAACGGGCGTTGCGGCCTCTTTGAATGCTGCCTTCTGATCGGGGGTAGGAACGTAGAGGTCACCGCCACCGGCGACGAAATCTTCATACGCCTGGATCGACTTGCGCTTGGGCGAGGCAAAAGTGGCCTGTTGCAGCGCGTAGAATCCGTCGACCACCACGCGGCGCAGGTCTTCGGGCATCTCCTGGAACTTGGCGTTGTTCATCCACCACAGCGCACCCATGTACGCGTGGCCGTCCAGCGTGACATATTGCAGGCCCGCATCGGGGAATTTCATGCCCATGATGTCGGTGATACCGTTCTTGGAGCCTTCAACCACGCCGGTCTGGAAGCTGGTGAACAGTTCCGGCCACGGGATCGGGGTGGGTGATGCGCCCAACGCCTTGACCAGTTCTTGCGGCAGATCGGCGACCACGGTGCGGATTTTCAGACCTTCCATATCGGCAGGTTCGGCGATGCGACGCTGCGTGTTGGCAAAGTTGCGCCAGCCGCCGGTGTTGCCGATGGTCATCAGACGGATCGCGCCGCCGGAATCCTCAAGGGCCATGTCGCGCATCTTGCGTGTGAAATCGCCGGACAGCACGTGTTCGGCCACGCGGTCATCCGCCATCAGGTAAGGCAGGTCCAGAACCTGAACATAGGGGAAAATGCCCGAGGCCCCGCCCGAGGTTGAGATGTAGATGTCGATGGTTCCATCTGCCACGCCCTGCAGACATTCGGCCCCGTTCGAGCACAATTGCGTGCCGATGAACAACTCGACCTCAATCGCGCCGTTCGATGCGGCCTCGACATAGTTCTTGAAGACGATCAGACCGTCATAGTCTTCGTCGTTTTCATTCGAGTTCGCGGTGGCGCGCAGGGTGTAATCTGCGGCGGTGGCGGCAAGAGCGGATGCGGCCAGCACCCAGGTGGCCACCGCAGCGGTTTTGATAAAGTCTCTGAGCATTCGTTTCCTCCCTGTGATACTCAGTTCAATTTGCAAATCCCGTTATCCTCGGGATCGTCATGGATAGTGCGGGGACATAGGTGATCAGGAAGATCACTATGATTTCAACAGCCAGAAACGGCAGGATCGCCTTGGCAATGGTCTCGACCTTTTCGCGCGATACAGCGGCGGCCACGAACAGCACCAGCCCCATGGGTGGCGTGGCAAGGCCGACGGTCAGGTTGACGCTCATGATAATGGCAAAGTGGATAGGGTCCACGCCAAGGCTGGTGAAGATTGGCGCAAGGATGGGGCCAAGGATGATGATTGCAGGGCCTGCATCCAGAAACATGCCGACGACGAACAGCAGCAGGTTGATCAGGAACAGCAGGATCAGCGGGTTTTCTGACAGGCCAAGGATCAGCGCTGCCAGTTGTTCCGGCGCGTGGCTGAGGCTGACCACGGTCTTGAACGCCATCGCCGCGCCCACCAGCAGCAAGACGACCGCCGAGGTCAGTCCTGCATTGCTGAGGATTTCGGGCACCTCTTTTAAGGTCAGCGTGCGCAGGACGAAGAAGCCGATGATGAAGGCGTAACCCACAGCGACTGCTGCAGCCTCGGTCGGGGTGAAGATACCACCAAGGATACCCCCCAGAATGATCACGGGTGTCAGCAGCGGGAAGAACGCCTTGAGGCTGGCCTGACGACGCTCGGGCCACGTGTATTTTCGGCTGGCGACGGGGAAGTCGTATTTGTCGGCCATGACCTTGATCATCAGCATCAGACCCACGCCGACCATTACGCCGGGCACGATACCCGCGAGGAACAGGGCGGCCACGCTTTCACCCATGACGTAGGCGTAAATGATCATGATGCCCGAGGGCGGAATGATCGGCCCGATCACCGAACTGGCCGCCGTGATCGCGGCGGCGAATTTGCGGGTATAGCCCTGTTTTTCCATCGCCGGGATCAACATCGACCCCAGCGCCGAAGTGTCGGCAACTGCCGAGCCTGACAGACCGGCGAAAAGGATCGAACTCAGGACATTCACATGGGCCAGGCCGCCCCGGAAGTGACCCATCAACGCCTGAGAGAACTCGACCAGACGGATGGTGATGCCGCCGCGGTTCATCAGTTCTCCGGCCAGCATGAAAAAGGGGATCGCCATCAGCGGGAAGCTGTCCATGCCGTTATAGACATTCCGGTACAGCAGAGTGATGTCGTTGGTCTGCCCGTTCAGCCACAGCAAAATGCCGGGCGCGGCCAAAAGCGCGAAAAAGACCGGCAGGCCGATCATCAGGAAAATCAGGAAGGTGGGCAGGAACCAGATCAGCATTTACTCAGCCCCCACCGGCGCGTCTGCGATTTTGGGCAGCAGGTCTTCGCCTCCCATCAAAGTCACGATGGCCCGCAGGATCAGCTCGATATTCACCGCGATCAGCAGGATCACCCCAACCAGCAGCGAGGCCATCATCCAGCTACGCGGGACCCGGTACCATTCGTCGAACCCGAAGGAGGTGGGGATATACAGCGCGGCCGTCGCGAACTTGCCGCCAAATCCGGTCACCTCGGACCAGCCGATATTGACCGCGACCAGCAGAACGGCCAGCGAGACGATCAGCAAAAACAAGGTCAGCAACTGCCCCAGCACACGCGGCAGCATCATGGGCACCATGTCGATTGCCACGAACCCGCCGCGCCGGAACGCGGTGGGGGCCATCAGGCCGGTCATCCACAACATACAGAACCGCGCGGCCTCATCCGGCCAGGGCAGGGCATTGCCCAGAACATATCGGAAGAACACCTGAATCAGGATTGCGATCACCATCAATGCAATCGCAACGACGCCAACGGCGCGGCCAAAACGCAGCACGGTTTCGTTCACGAATGCAATCGGTGCAAGCACCGACGCCAGTCCGCCCATGCGGATCCTCCCTTGTGCAGCCGCAGGTTTGCCCTGCGGTCGTCAGATCGCGCTTAGTGCTGCGCGAATTGGCCGAGTTTCCCGGCATAGAAGGTCAGCGCGTCTCCATCCGCCATGCTGACCTTGAGAACTTTGCCCACGACGATCACGTGGTCGCCTGCGTCGTGATAGGCGTGCTGTTCACATTCAAACCGCGCCAGACAGTCCGGCAGCAGCGGTGTGCCGTTGCCGCAGCGGTCGTGATCAATGTCGCGCAGTGCAAACGCGTCTTTCGAGCACCCGAAACATAGCTCGGCCTGTTCCGACGATAGCACGTGCACGCTGAAATGGCGCGCCTTGTGGAAATAGGGGAACCGGCGCGAGTTGCGGTCACCGGCCCACATGATCAGGGGCGGGTCCAGCGACAGGGACGAAAAGCTGTTCGCCGTGATGCAGACGGGGCCGTCATCGCTGTTGCAGGTGACGATCGTGACACCTGTGGCGAACCGTCCAAAGGCGTCGCGCAAAGTGCGGGTGTCGTCCTTATGCGGGACGAATGTGTGGGTCATGTCCTTTGAGATTGCATTCATCATGGTACCTCATGCCCCAGCGCCGCCTCGTACAGGCGGAACCAGCTTTCGCGATCCAGATTGACTTTCAATGCGTCCGAGATGGTCTTGATCCGTGATAAGTTGTTGGTGCCCATCACCGGAAGGATGCCTGCCGGGTGCGCCAACAGGAACGCAACGGCGACCGCCGCGCGGTCCACGCCGAATTCAGCAGCGATCTCATCCGCGACCACGCCAACGGGCGGGTTTCCGGCCATCAGCAGCCCGCCTCCCAGCGGCGACCACGCCATCACGGGCTGACCATGCTGCTGGTGAAAGGCCAGATCACCATTGGTAAAGGGGCTGATCCGACCCAAAGAAATCTCGATCTGGTTGGTGACCAGAGGTGTCTTCATCGCCGATTGCAACAGGGTCCAGTCCCAAGGTCGGAAATTAGACACACCAACCGCGCGAACCTTGCCGCTGGCCACCACTTCATCCAGCGCGGCGCCGGTTTCGTGATGGTCCATGAACGGGTCAGGTCGGTGGATCAGCAGCAGGTCGATATGGTCGATCGCCATCTCGGTCAGAGAAGTCTCGACCGACTTCAGAATATGGGCGCGTGAGGTGTCATAGTATTTGACCTTCGCGTCCGAATAGCGTCCGACCGGTGCCACGATATCGCATTTGGTGACGATCTCCATCTTCGCACGCAGCGCAGGATTTGCGCGCAAGGCATTGCCCAGCACCGCTTCGGCCCCGTAATCGCCATAGATATCGGCCTGATCGAAACTGGTGATACCCTGATCCAGACAGGCTTGAATCTTGGCCTCGACATGCGCTGCTGACGTGTCGCTGTCGTCGCCCAGCCGCCACATACCGTAGACAAGGCGGCTCATTTCCAGCGTGTCGGATAGTTTTACACGTTGCATCAGCGACGAACTCCGTTGCCCAGCGGGGTGGCCGGGGTCATTGCAGGCACGCGCCCATAGGCTTCGGGCAGCGAGCAGGTTTTCAAGTTGGGCATGACACGGGCACCAAAGTGCTTTGCCTCATCCATGTGGGGATAGCCCGAGAAGATGAAGGCGCGGATGCCCATCTTTTGGTATTCCTCGATCTTGGACATGACCTGATCAGTTGACCCGACCAAAGCCGCGCCGCAGCCGGACCGCGCGCGGCCAACACCTGTCCACAGGCCCGGTTCCACATAGCCATATTCATCCGCCAGATCGCGGTTCTTGGCCTGATGCGCCACGCCCAGAGAGGTCGAATCCAGCGCCCGTTCCCGGATTGCACGACCGTATTCGTCATCCAGCTTCGAGACGATGTAGTCCGCATATTCCTGCGCTTCAGCCTCGGTATCGCGGACGATCATATGCACGCGCAGACCGTAATCCAGCGTGCGGTTGTAGTTCTCGGCCACCGCGTGGACGGCCTTCATCCGCTCGGCCAGTTGATCCTCGGTTTCGGGCCACATCAGGTAGACGTCGCAATGCTCGCCACACAGGTCCAGCGCCGAGGGAGAATAACCTCCGAAATACAGCAGCGGACCGCCGGTTTGGTAAGGCTTGGCCGGATCAGTGGTCAGGCCCGAGAAATTGTAAACCTCACCCGCGTGGTTGATTTCATCCTGTGTCCACGCCTGTTTCAGAATCTCGACCACCTCGCGGGACCGCTGATAGCGGAACGCGCTGTCGGCCTTTTCGCCGGGGAAATCGGACGAGATGATATTCACCGTCAGCCGCCCCTGCAGCATGTGATCCAGCGTGGCGATAGTACGCGCCAGCATGATAGGCTGCATCTCGCCACAGCGCACGGCGGCCAGAAGGTTGATCTTTTCGGTGATTGGCGCGCAACCCGCCACAAAACTCAGCGTGTCCTGACCGACCTGATAGGAAGACGGGCAAAGGATGTTGCGGAACCCTTGCGCCTCGGCCTCGCGGACGATGCCGGAACAGTGCTCCCAACTTGACCGCAGGTCGCCATCCGGGACACCCAGAAACTGATAATCGTCCGAACACAGCGCGGCGAACCACGATACCTCGGCCGCATCCAGATCGGGGGATGTGATGGGGACGATGGTCATTTGATTCGTTCTCCGGGCATCTTTTGACTTTCCTCTTGCGTAGCAATCACATTGATGTAGATCAATAGTGTATCAATTTTTTCCGCGACTCGGTGAAGCACCCGAAAATGACCACCAACTCCCGAAACCCCAACGCGCTGCCGATCTATGTGCAGATCGCCGAGCTTTTGATCCGCGATATCGCTGCGGGCCGCTTGATTGATGGTGAGCGCTTGCCGCCCGAGCGCGAGATGGCCACGAACCTGAATGTCTCGGTCGGGACGTTGCGAAAATCGCTGGCGGAGCTTGAGAAAAAAGGGATGTTGGAGCGTATCCAGGGCTCGGGCAACTACATACGCGAGACCGGGACGCAGAACAGCGTCTATGCGATGTTCCGGCTGGAACTGCCCCAAGGCGGGGGTCTGCCGCGCGCCAATATCCTGTCGGTGGACCATCTGGAAAAGCCCTCTGATCTGCCAGAATTCGGTACGTCGACCAAGGGGTCGCGGGTGCGCCGGATGCGCTATTTGAATGACACAATCATCGCGGTCGAGGAAATCTGGCTGGACGATTCGGCGGGACAGATCAATCAGACGCTGCTGTCGGATTCGCTCTATCGCTATTACCAGCAGCAGCTTGGGTTCTGGATCACACGGGCCGAGGATCGGGTTTCGGTCCGTGCGCTGCCTGACTGGACGCCTGAGACCTTTACAAAACCCGCTGGCGAAACGGCTGGCTATATCGAGCGGTTCAGTTGGTCCGAAGGGTCAGAACCGGTCGAGTTTTCAAAAACGTGGTTCGACCCGGATCGGGCCACCTATGTCCAACGTCTGAAGTAGAAGGAAACGCGCATGACCCGGACCATCCATTACGGGCTGATCGGATGCGGCATGATGGGGCAAGAGCACCTGCACAATATTGCTCTGCTAGAGGACACGCAGGTATCGGCGATCTTTGAGCCTGACGCGGCAATGGCCAACGCTGCACAAGCGATTGCTCCCGATGCGCAGATGGTGGGCTCGGTTGAGGATCTGCTGGCCGTGGATGATCTGGATTGCATCGTGATCGCCAGCCCCAACCATTTGCATGTGGACCAGATCGAACAGATCGCGCGGGCACGGCCGTTGCCTCTGCTGGTCGAAAAGCCTCTGTTCACCGACCCGTCGGATGCCGCGCGGCTTGACGCCATCCAGCGCGATTACCCCCATCCGATCTGGGTCGCGATGGAGTATCGTTACATGCCCCCCATCGCAGCCCTGATTGACGAGGCACAGGTGACGGGCGGCGTTAAAATGCTGACCATCAAAGAACACCGCTTTCCCTTTCTGGAAAAGGTCGGCAACTGGAATCGCTTCAACCGCAATACAGGCGGAACCTTTGTCGAGAAATGCTGTCACTTCTTCGACCTCATGCGTCTTATCCTGCAATCGGACCCGGTGCGCGTGACGGCCAGCGGGGGGCAAGCCGTCAATCATCTGGACGAGGCTTACGAGGGCGAAACGCCTGACATTCTGGACCACGGCTATGTCATGGTCGATTTCGCCTCAGGCGCGCGAGCAATGCTGGAGCTGTGCATGTTCGCCGAAGGCGCGCGGTATCAGGAAGAAATCTCAGCCGTCGGTCCTGACGCCAAGATCGAGGCGCTGGTGCCCGGACCGGGCCGTTTCTGGCCCGAGCATCTGGGTGATGCGCCGGTGCCGCAACTGATCGTCAGCCCGCGCGCACCCAAGGGGCCGGTCGCCAAGGATATCCCTGTTGATCCGCGCCTTCTGGCGGCGGGTGATCATAACGGGTCCACCTTCTACCAGCATCAGGGGTTTCTATCCGTATTGCGCGGTGAGAAGCCCGCCCCCGAGGTGACCTTGCAGGACGGGATGTGGGCCGTGCGCATGGGGCTGGCCGCGCAGCAGGCGTTGGAGACTGGTGAGGCTGTTCGGTTTTAGGGTTATTGGGCGGCCTCTTTCTGATGTGCCGACGCGAGCAGGCTTGCTAGTTCCGGACGGCATGATCCGCAATTGGTTCCGGCCTGCAGCGCGTTGCCGATGGCGTCGACGCTCATCAGTCCTTTGGTTTCGATCGCGGTGAGGATGGTGTTCACGCCGACATCGAAACAGGAACACAGAACCGGACCGGGGTCGGGCCGGTCCGCGGGTGCGCGGCCGGACAACAGGTCGGGGACCTGCGGCAGCGTTGCCAGATAGTCGCGCATCACGGCCACCGGTTCAGGTGCGATGAACAAAGCCGCCACCAGACGCCCGTTTTCATGAAACGCAAGTCTCGCCAAACCACGTGCCGGATCCTCAAGCAGAGTGACGTCGTCGTCAGGCAGCCCAAACAGGTTGCGCGCGGCAGTTTGCCAGTCGCTGACGCCCTTCAACCCTGCCAATTCCGCGCGGTAACCGGATTTTGTGGGTGTTTGCGCCCAGTAGTCGCAATGGGGCGTCATCTCTCGGTCCGACACCGCAAACCCATACCATTTGGCATTGAACCGGGAGACGCTGACCACGGACGCCTTGCTTTCAGGTTGCCCCGAAACAGGGTCTGTCGCTGCGGCAACCACCGCGTCGATACGGGCGGAGGGTGCGGTTTCTCCGGTCCAGTGGATTGGCGCGAACACCTGACCTCGGGTGACATCGCTTGTGATCCGCGCGCGCAGGATGGATGTTCCATGTGGGCTGGTGACCTCAACCAGATCGGCGGACACAATGCCCTTGTCGCGCGCGTCCTCGGGGTGGATGTCCAGAAACGGTTCGGACAGGTGGGCAGACAGGCGCGCCGACAGCCCGGTGCGGGTCATCGTGTGCCACTGATCGCGCAGCCGCCCGGTGTTCAGCCAGAACGGATAGCGCGGTTCGGTCTTGGCCACCGGCGCGCGCCATGTGACCGGCAACAGCCGGGCCTTGCCGTTGGGGTGATAGAACTGCCCATCCGCAAAGAACCGCCCGCCCCGTCGTGTGGCGGTGACAGGCCAGCGTGTCGGCGTCAGTGCGTCATAGCCCGCCGCATCCAGATCGCTAAGGCCCGAGATATCGAAATCGCGCCCAAATTTGGCGGCCACACCGGACAGCGTGGCGTATTCGCGGAAAATCTCTCCGGGCGTTTGATAGTCGAAGGCGGATGTCCAGCCCATCCGCCGCCCAACCTCGGCCAGAATATCCCAATCCGCGCGGGCCTTGCCCGGCGCGGGCAGGATCGCGCGTTGGCGGCTGATCACGCGGTCGGAATTGGTGACGGTGCCGTCTTTCTCGGCCCATGCAGCGGCGGGCAGCAGCACATCGGCCATCCGCGCCGTATCGGTGCGCGCGGTGATGTCCGAGACCACGGTGAACGGGCAGGCAGTGATGGCGTCACGCACCGCGTCGGCCTCGGGCATGGACACCACGGGGTTGGTATGGATCACCCACAGCGCCTTGACGCGCCCGTCACCCACGGCGCGGAACAGGTCAACGGCCTTGAGGCCCGGGGCCTCGGGCATGGTCGGTGCCGACCAGAAATCGCGCACGGCAGCGCGGTGATCGGCGTTTTCAATATCCAGATGACAGGCGAGCATATTGGCCAGCCCCCCGACCTCGCGCCCGCCCATGGCGTTGGGCTGACCGGTGACAGACAGCGGCCCGCAGCCGGGTATGCCGATGCGCCCCGTGGCTAGATGGCAGTTCAGGATCGCGTTGACCTTGTCGCTGCCCGAACTGGATTGGTTCACGCCCTGACTGAAGATCGTCACGACCTTTTCAGTACCCATCCACATCTGACAGAACTGCGCGATATCGTCGGGGTTCAGCCCGGTGACTGAAACGTCATCACCCTGCGCGCTGTCCAGCGCCGCGTGAATGCCCGAGGTATGGGTCAGGAAATCCGTATCCACCAGCCCAGAGGCGTCAATCTGCGTCAGCAGGTGATTGAACAGCGCCACATCGCTGCCCGCCGCCAGCGGCAGGTGCAGATCGGCACTGTCACAGGACGCTGTGCGGCGCGGGTCGATCACGATGATCTTGGTGCCGCGCGCCTGCCGCGCAGCCAACAGGCGTTGATACAAAACCGGGTGACACCACGCCAGATTGGACCCGACCAGCACGACCAGATCGGCCTCGTCCAGATCCTCATAGGTTCCGGGCACGGTATCGGTGCCGAAAGCGCGTTTGTGGCCCGCAACGGTCGAGGCCATGCACAGCCGCGAATTCGTGTCGATATTGGCCGAGCCGATGAAGCCTTTCATCAGCTTGTTGGCGACATAGTAATCCTCGGTCAGTAATTGGCCCGAGACATAGAAGGCCACCGAGTCCGGCCCGTGTTCTGCGATGGTTTCACGGAACCGGTCGGCCACCCGTTGCAGCGCGTCGTCCCAAGTGGCCTGTTCGCCCGCAACCACGGGCGACAGCAGCCGTTGCGACAGACCCACCGTTTCGGCCAAAGCCGAACCCTTGGAACACAGCCGCCCTTGATTGGCCGGGTGATCCGGGTCGCCGGTGACGGTCAGGCCCCCCGCGCCATCCGGTTGCAGCAGAACACCGCAGCCCACCCCGCAATAGGGGCAGGTCGAGCGCGTGGCGCAGGCACTCAGGTCTTTCACGCGGCGCTCCTTTGCCCCAGCGAGGTGCTGTCCAGCAGGATACGCTCGCCGTCCAACTGCACCGTATACGTGGCGATCTGGCCTTCATCCGCGCCTTGTGCCTGACCCGAGTTCAGGTCGAACACCCAGTTGTGCAGCGGGCAGGTGACGGATTGCCCATGCACGATACCCTCAGAGAGCGGGCCGCCCTTGTGCGGGCAGGTGTCCGAGGCGGCAAAGACTTCGTCCTCAGCCGTGCGGAACAGGGCGATGCAGCCCACGGGCGTTTTCACCACGCGTGCGCCGCGCAGGGGGATGTCGTCGATATGTCCGATGTCGATCCAGCTCATTCTGCGGCCTCCAATGTCAGATCGGCGATGGGCGCAAAGCGTTGGGCTTCTTTGGCATGTTCTGCCCACGGGTCTTTGCGGTAGATGGACTGGCTGAGTTCAAACCGCTCGACCAGCGCGCGGCGGTTGTCGAGGTCATCCACCACGGTTTCCTTGATCCAGTCGAGGCCGACCTTCGCCATCCATTTATACAGACGGTCCAGATATTTACCGCCCTCACGATAGGCTTGGGTGACGGCCATCACGACCTCGATCGCCTCGTCCTCAGTAGGAACCTGCACCAGTAACTCGGTTTCCTTGACGTCCATGCCAGCCGCGCCGCCGATGCTGATCTGATAGCCACTGTCGACACAGACTACGCCGACATCTTTGCAGGTTGCTTCGGCACAGTTACGCGGGCAGCCCGAGACCGCCAGCTTCAGCTTGTGCGGCGTCCACGAGCCCCAGAGGATTTTCTCAAGCTTCACGCCCAGCCCGGTGCTGTCTTGTGTCCCGAACCGGCAGTGATCGGTGCCGACGCAGGTTTTCACCGTGCGCAGACCCTTGGAATAGGCGTGGCCCGAGACCAGCCCGGCCTTGTTCAGATCGGACCAGATATAGGGCAGGTCCGCGCCTTTCACGCCCAACAGGTCGATACGCTGGCCGCCGGTGACTTTGACCGTGGGAACATCGTATTTTTCGGCTGCATCTGCGATGGCGCGCAGTTCGGCCGGGTTGGTGATGCCGCCCCACATTCGGGGCACGACGCTGAACGTGCCGTCCTTCTGGATGTTGGCATGCTTGCGTTCGTTGACGAAACGGCTTTGCGGGTCGTCCTGATATTCGACCGGCCAATCAGCCAGCAGGTAGTAGTTCACCGCCGGGCGGCAGACATGGCAGCCGTTGAGTGTCTTCCAACCCAGCTCCTGCCAGACGGCTTCCTGACTTTTCAACTCTTGCGATTTGATCAGGCGGCGGACGTCTTCGTGGGTCAGGTCGCAGCAGCCGCAGATGGGTTGCGCGGTAGGCATCTGGAAGTCATCGCCCAGTGTGACCTGCAGCAGTTGTTCGACCAACCCTGTGCATGTCCCGCAGGAGGCGCTGGCCTTGGTGGTCGCGCGGATAGCGCCCAGATCGGTTGCGCCGCCTTCGATAGCGGTGGTGATATCGGATTTGCAAACGCCGTTGCAGCCACAGATTTCCGCCTCAGGCGGCAATGCTGCAACGGCTGAGAGAGGGTCCGCAGAGCCGCCCCCCTGATAGGCCGGGCCAAAGATCAGCGTCTCACGCATCTCGGACACGTCCTCAGCGTCGCGGATGAGGCCGAAGAACCAGTTGCTGTCGGCGGTGTCGCCATACATGACAGCGCCGACCAGCTTGTCGTCTTCCAAAACCAGTCGCTTGTAGACACCACGGGCCGGGTCGCGGAACACGATGTCCTCGCGGGTCTCGCCCTCGGCAAAGTCCCCGGCGCTGAACAGGTCGCAGCCGGTGACCTTCAGCTTGGTCGAGAGTGAACGCTGCTTGAACGCAGCCTCGTCACCCAGCAAGGTCTGCGCCAGCACCTTGGCCTGATCGTAAAGCGGTGCGACAAGGCCGAAAATTTCGCCTTGATGTTCGACGCATTCGCCAACGGCATAGATATCTGCGTCCGAGGTGATCATCTGATCATCCACATGGATGCCGCGCCCAACCGCCAGACCGGTTTCCTGCGCCAGCGCGATGTTCGGGCGGATGCCCACAGCCATCACCAACAGGTCACAGGGAAGCTCGGTGCCGTCGTCCAGCAACAGCGCCCTCGCCTTGCCATCCTTGCCCGCGATCTCGGTCGACTTGGCATTCAACAGGACCGTGATACCTTTTTCCTCCAGCGATTTCTTCAGCAGATAGCCTGCGGCGGGGTCAAGCTGACGCTCCATCAGATGGCCCATGATATGCACCACGGTTACGTCAGCGCCGCGCGCGGCCATGCCTGCGGCGGCCTCAAGCCCCAGCAAACCGCCGCCGATCACGACGACCTTGTTGCCTGCGCCCATACCCATCATCTGTTCGGTGTCTTCCAGATCGCGATAGGCGATCACGCCGTCCAGATCATGCCCCGGCATCGGGATCATGAAGGGGTTCGATCCTGTGCCAAAGATCAGCTTGTCATAGGGCACGTGGCCGTTCTCGCCTTCGACCACCTTCAATTCGCGGTCGATCTTGACCACTTTCTCGCCAAACCGACAAGTGATGCCCCGCTCGGCATACCAATCGTCGTCATGGGTGACGATGTCCTCGTATGTCTGATCGCCTGCCAGAACCGGGCTCAGCATGATGCGGTTGTAGTTCCCGCGCGGTTCAGCGTTGAAAAGGGTAATGTCGAACGCATCGGGGGCCGCGTCGGTCAGGTGTTCCAACACCCGGCCCGAGGCCATGCCAGCTCCGATGACAACCAGTTTCTGTTTCATGTCATTCACTCCGCAGCGATGGCTTTGGGGGCAGGGGATTTGGGCTTGGGTTTGGCCCCGTGCTCGTATTCCTCGAGGAAGTCCAACACCTCTTGCCGGTATTCGTAGTAATCGGGATGGGCCAACAGCGCCTTGCGTGTGCGGGGTCGGGGCAAGTCGACATTGGTGATCTTGCCGATGGTGGCCTGCGGACCGTTCGTCATCATCACCACGCGGTCGGCCAGAAGGATCGCCTCGTCCACGTCATGGGTGACGCAGATGGTGGTGACTTTGGTCCGCGACCAGACCTCCATCAGAACCTCCTGCAATTCCCACCGGGTGAGGCTGTCGAGCATCCCGAAGGGCTCATCCAGCAGCAGCAGTTTCGGCGACAGGGCAAAGGCGCGGGCAATGCCCACACGCTGGCGCATCCCGTTCGACATATCGGCGGCGGATTTGTCCATCGCGTCGGCCAGACCGACCCGTTCCAGATAATATTCCACCACATCCTGTCGTTCCGCCTGGCTTGCGCGCGGATACACGCGGTCGACCCCGACCGAGACGTTTTCCTTGGCGGTCAGCCACGGGAACAACGAGGGCGACTGGAACACAACCGCGCGCTCCGGGTCGGCGCCTTCGACATGGCGGCCATCCAGCTTGATCGCACCCTTGGAGATTTCGTTCAGACCAGCCGCCATGGTCAGCACCGTGGACTTGCCGCAGCCCGAGTGACCGATCAGCGAGATGAACTCGCCCCGGTTGAGTTTCAGGTTGAAGTCCTCGACCACGGTCAGCGGGCCTTTGGGCGTCGGGTAGACCTTGTGCAGCTGGCTGAAATCCAGATAGCGGTCTTCGATCAGGCCCTCCTGCGCCTCTTTTACCGCAGCCGGGATACCGTGGATCGGGGTCACGTCGGGTAGGGTCTTGGTGCCTTCGACCTTGGCCTCGATCCCCACATCCATCAGGTATTTCGTGACCTCACCACGCAGGGCCTTGAATGTCTCGTCATGGTTCATCGCTGAGCGGTCGCGGGGGCGGGGGATCGAGACCTTGAACTCGGTCCCCAGTGTGCCATCGGGGTTCAGCGGGATGATGCGGTCGGCCAGCAGGATCGCTTCGTCCACGTCATTGGTGATCAGAACACAGGTCTTGCGGTCGGCCTCCCAGATCTTTTCGATCTCTTCCGCCAGATTGCCACGGGTCAGCGCATCCAGCGCCGACAGGGGCTCGTCCAGCAGTAGAACCTCGGGGTTCATCGCCAGCGCGCGGGCCACGTTCACCCGCTGCCGCATCCCGCCCGACAACTCAGCCGGGCGACGACCGGCGGCGTGGCTGAGGCCGACCATGCGGATGTAGTGGGCAACCTTTTCCTCTTTCTCGGGTTTGGGCATTTTGGGGAAAACCGCGTCCACGGCCAGCCGCACATTGCCCGTCACCGTCAGCCACGGCATCAGCGAGTAGTTCTGGAAGATCACCCCCCGTTCAGGCGCGGGGCCTGTGATGGCCTTGTCGCGGAAGGTGACGCTGCCCTTGGTGGGGAATTCGATCCCCGCCATCAGGTTGATCAGCGTGGTCTTGCCGGTGCCGGAAAAGCCCAGCAAAACCACGAACTCACCTTCCTGAACCGAGAGGTTGATGTCTTTCAGCACATCCGTCGCAGCGGTGCCGGTGCCGAAGGATTTGCTGACATTCTTGAAGTCGATCACAGCCATATCGGTCACCGGTTGTTCGAGAAGGTAAACAGCGACTGCAACGCATACATCACGCGATCCAGCAGGAAGCCGATGATGCCGATGGTAAAGACAGCCACCATGATCTTGGCGAGTGAGCTGGAGGAGCCGTTCTGGAATTCATCCCAAACAAACTTGCCCAGTCCGGGGTTCTGCGCCAGCATCTCGGCCGCGATCAGAACCATCCAGCCAACACCTAGGCTCAGGCGCAGGCCGGTGAAGATCAGCGGCAGGGCCGAAGGCAGCACCAGCTTGGTGATCTTGGTGTAGGTGTTCATTTTCAGAACCTTGGAGACGTTGACCAAGTCTTTGTCGATCGACGCCACCCCCAGCGAGGTGTTGATCAGCGTCGGCCACAGCGAACACAGCGTTACGGTAATGGCCGAGATCAGGAAGGATTTCGCGAACCAGCCGTCATTGGTGACGTAAACGGCGGAAACGATCATGGTCACAATCGGCAACCAGGCCAGCGGCGAGACGGGCTTGAAAATCTGGATCAGCGGGTTCAGCGCCGCATTTGCGGTGGGCGACAGGCCCGCAGCGATGCCCAGCGGAACGGCGACGATGGTGGCGATCAAGAACCCGAAGAACACGGTTTTGATCGAGGTCCAGATCTGGTTGTAGTAACTCGGCGCGCCGGTATAGGCGACCTCTTTGACCTTGTCTGCCTGACCCGCTTCGATCAGCTTTTGGTTGCGCTTTTCAACCATCGCCTCGAACTTGGCTTTCTTTGCGGCCTTGGCCTGTGCGTCCTGATGCAGGCTGACGGCTTCGGACCAGACCTGCGCCGGCCCGGGGACCGCGCCCAGCGAGGTTTGCACCTTGGGCGCCAGCGTGCCCCACATCACAAGGAAGGCGAAGATGGCCAGCAGCGGCACGACCAGCAGTCGCCAGATCTCGCCCATCTGGGCGCGCGGGTTGTCGCCTGCACCGGCCTTCAGGATGGGGGTGATCCAGGCCAGGCCCAGAACCTGAAACCATTTGTCGGCGGCGTTGATCCGGGTGAACAGGCGGGCGCGGCGGGCCTCGCGTTCAGCATCAGCGGATAGCGTATCGTGGTCGATGGCTGTCATCTTGCGGTCTCCTGGCCCGGTCGTTCAGCGCCGGGCGGGGGTGGAATTCGGTTTCAAAGGGGAAAGCCCCCCGACCACGCAGGGCCGGGAGGCAGGGGAGTTAACCCTGAACTTCGGTGCCAACGACGACCTGCTCGCCTTTCAAGCCAATCGGCAGGCTTTGCAGATAAGCGTTGGGCTGGCGGGCGTCATAGGGAATGCCGTCGATGATATCCTCGGCGGGCGTGGGGGCCTTGTAGCCATCGCTGTCCCAGGGGAAATCGGCCTCATTCGCCAGACCTTCGTCGACCAGCATTTTCGCGGCGTCCAGATAGATGTCGGGGCGATAGACCGACTTGGCGACCTCATCATACCACGCATCGGTCTGCGGCTCGGCGATCTGACCCCAGCGGCGCATCTGGGTCAGATACCAGATGGCGTCCGAATAGAACGGGTAGGTCGCGTTATAGCGGAAGAACACGTTGAAATCGGGCACCTCACGCTTGTCGCCCTTTTCATATTCGAACGTACCCGTCATCGAGTTCGCGATCACGTCATAATCGGCCCCTACATATTCCGGCTGACTCAGCATCTCGACCGCGGCGGGGCGGTTGGCGTTGTCGTTTTCATCCAGCCACATGGCCGCGCGGATCAGGGCTTTGGTCACGGCGCGGGTGGTGTTGGGATACTGCTCGGCGAACTCGGCGTTGATGCCAAAGACCTTTTCGGGGTTGTTCTTCCACAGCTCATAATCGGTGATGACCGGCACGCCGATGCCTTTGAACACCGCCTGCTGGTTCCACGGCTCACCCACGCAATAACCATAGATGGTGCCCGCTTCCAATGTGGCCGGCATCTGCGGCGGAGGCGTCACCGACAGGAACACATCCGCACCGATCTGGCCGGTCACGTTTTCGGGGCTGTAGTAGCCGGGGTGCAGGCCGCCAGCCGCCAGCCAGTAACGCAATTCGTAATTGTGAGTCGAAACCGGGAAGACCATGCCCATATTGAACGGCTTGCCCTCGGATTTGTATTTCTCGACCACCGGGGCCAGAGCCTCGGCCGAAATCGGATGCTGCGGGCGGCCGTCATCCATCACCGGGATGTTGGGCTTCATCTCTTCCCAAACCTCGTTTGACACGGTGATGCCGTTGCCGTTCAGGTCCATCGAGAAGGGGGTGATGATATGCGCTTCAGTGCCGTAGCCGATTGTGGCGGCCAGCGGCTGACCGGCCAGCATATGCGCGCCGTCCAGTTGCCCGTCGATCACACCATCCAGCAGCACTTTCCAATTGGCCTGCGCTTCCAGCGTCACGAACAGGCCCTCATCCAGAAAATACCCGTTCTCATAAGCCACGGCCAGCGGAGCCATGTCGGTCAGTTTGATAAAGCCAAAGGTCAGCTCGTCCTTTTCCAGCTCCAGTGTTTCGGCCAGTGCGGGGCTGAGCAGGGCGGTGGTGGCGACAAGGCCTGCAAGCAATTTCTTCATGTGGGTCTGTCCCTTTCTTGGTCCCGGTCAATAGGGTGGGTGAAAAACAAAAAGCCGCTGCACGCTCTGACCGGGAGGATTGGTCAGAGAGTGAGCGGCTTTGCTCGGTCGTTCCCAAACTTTGGGAGGAATTCTTGCGGCACACGCCTTTGCGTGCCGATGGGTCCAGAGTGGTAAATGCTCTGTTGCCGATCAAGTGATTTTGCTGCGACGCGGCGTCAAATGCTGCAATCGCGCAGGGCAGGGCGCGTGCCTGCCCAATTCTTGAGCATCAGATGTCCTGAGGATCAAAAATGCGTCCATCCAGAAACGCATCCCGCTTCAGCGAGAGCTGTCCGTTATGGGATGCGACGGGCGTCCTCTCTCGAATCGCGCCTTCCAGTTTTTCCGAGGCGCCGGGCAGGTCCGCTCCGATACCCGCCAGTTGGTCGCGGTAGATATCGCTGCGGAACACGCTGCCTGCCTGTGCCAGCGCCAGATGCGGGTCCAGACCGTATCGCCGGGCCAGGCGATGGGCGATCCACTTGGCCTGACTGCGCCACGGAAAGTTCGCGGCCCCGTCGTGGAACTCGACAAATCCCGGCACCTCGCGTTGTTCAGCGTGGCCGGAGATCGTGAACCGACCCGACAGCGCCCGGTCGATCAGTTCCGAGGGCAGGTTCAGATAGGTGTCACGTGCAAGGATTTCAGCGGCGGCGGTGTGGCTGCCGGGTTGACCCAGCCATCGCCCGGCACGCCAGATGGCGCGCATCATTTTCCCCAGCAGGTGCGGCTCGGTTTCTGCCCAGTCGGTGCGCACGGCCAGCACCTTTTCCGGCGCAAAGGCCCAGATCGCCTGACCGGGCAGCAACAATGCGCCCGCCTGCGATTCCACAGCAACCGACCCCCACGGCTCGCCCACGCAGAACGCATCGACATCACCCTCGGCCAAAGCCTGCGCCATGAGGGGCGGTGGAATTGTCCGAACTTCGACACCGGCTTTCGACAGGTCAGTGGCCTCAAGCCAGCAATGCAAAAGCTCGACATGAAGGGAGAAAGGGAAAGGAACGCCGAAAACCAGTGGCCGATCTGCGACCGAGGCCAGTGCAGCGGCGGCCTTGAACGGATCGCGGAAGTCAAAATCATAGCCCGTTTCGCGCAGACGGGTCTCCAACCCGCGGCTGACGCCGATCACGTCGCCATTCACCGACAGGACCGACACAGCGGACAAGGGCTGAGTCACCCCGCCCAGCCCCAAGGCCATGGCGACCGGGACCGGGGACAGCAGATGCGCCGCATCCACACGCCCAAAGGCCAGCATATCGCGCACGGATGACCACGAGGGCGCGGCGATCAGGTCCAACTCGACCCCCTCGGCGCGGGCCAGACCCATCTCATGTGCCACGATCAGGGGGGCGGCGTCGACCAGCGGGACATAGGCTACGGGCAGGGTGACGGCGTTCATGACAGCAACCCCGAGGCCGTCACCAGCGCTTCGGCCACGTCAGCCACCCGACGGCCCTGATCCATCGCGGCCTTGCGCAGCAGGGCGTATGCCTCTTCTTCCTCAACCCCACGCGCCTTCATCAGCAACCCCTTGGCGCGGTCGATCACCTTGCGTTCTTCCAGCGCGCGTTTGGTCTCGGCCAGTTCGCGGCGCATTTGCCGGACGATCTGGAACCGCGCGATGGCGGCGTCCAGCACCGGCTTCAGTCGGTCCGGCTGCATTCCATCAACGACATAGGCTGACAGCCCCGCTTCAATCGCGGTCGAGGCCAGATCCCCAGCCGCGCCCGACACGAACATGGCCACGGGACGCTCCAGCGGGCCAGATGCCAGCGTCAGTTCTTCAAGCATGTCGCGGGTCGGGTTGTCGATGTCGATCAGCACCACATCGGGCACCAAAGCGGCGATCTTGCGCGCCAGGCTTGAGACATTGCCGATCACATGCACATCATAGGCCCCGGACGCCTTGAGCGCATCGACGATGGCAATCGCGCGCTCGCGGTCTTCTTCTACTACGACAATGGTCAGGGTGTCAGGCATGGCACCTTTTCACTGCCGTATTTCGCGATCACAAGAGTTCGGCGCAGATTCCGTCGCGGATCGGGCGCGCCTGCCTAAAAAACAGTCAAAAACAGTGCTGGGCGTGGGGCCAAGCCGCAAATCTTTCGCCTATCGGAAACTTGTGACTGTGAACGAGGCGCGGAAAAATGTCGTTTTTCTGCATCCAAGTGTCTTTTCTGCTTGCTGCGACGCGGCAAGGTTCATAGGTGTTGCGGTGGGACACCCCTCCCCAACGAGGGGCGTGTATCTGGAAGGGTAATACAGATGAGCACTAATACACCGGTCACGCGGCCGGCAAATCCGCGTTTTTCCTCTGGCCCCTGCGCCAAACCCCCCACATTTGAACTGAACAAGCTGGCCGATGCCGCGTTGGGCCGGTCGCACCGTGCCGCTGTTGGCAAGGATAAGCTGAAAGCGGCCATCGAAGGCACGCGTGAGGTGCTGGGCATTCCGGCGGATTACAAGATCGGCATCGTTCCCGCATCCGACACTGGCGCGGTTGAAATGGCGCTGTGGTCGCTGTTGGGCGAGCGCAAGGTCGAGATGCTGGCGTGGGAAAGCTTTGGCGCCGGTTGGGTCACGGACGTGGTCAAACAGTTGAATATCGACGCCGAGGTGAAAACTGCCGAGTACGGACAGATCGTCGATCTCGCGTCCGTCGATTTCGCCAATGATGTGGTGTTTACGTGGAACGGCACGACCTCGGGCGTGCGGGTGCCCAATGGCGACTGGATCGCGGATGACCGTCAGGGTCTGACGATTTGCGATGCGACAAGCGCTGCCTTTGCGATGGACCTGCCGTGGGACAAGCTGGATGTGACCACCTTTAGCTGGCAGAAAGTGCTGGGCGGTGAGGCCGCGCATGGGATGCTGATCCTCAGCCCACGCGCGGTGGAGCGGTTGGAAAGCTACACCCCCGCATGGCCGCTGCCCAAAATCTTCCGTCTGACCAAAGGCGGCAAGCTGATCGACGGTATCTTTACCGGGGCCACGATCAACACGCCCTCGATGCTGGCGGTTGAGGATTACCTTTTCGCGCTCGATTGGGCGCGCTCGGTTGGCGGCTTGCAGGGCTTGATTGCCCGTGCGGATGCCAATGCGGGTGCGGTGCATGCGTTCTGTGATCAGAATGATTGGATCGCAAACCTGGCCGAGGATGCAGCGACACAGTCGAATACGTCAGTGTGCCTGAAATTCACCGATCCGCGTATTCAGGATGGCGCGACATTCGCCAAGGCTGTGGCCAAGCGGCTGGAGGCCGAGACTATCGCGCTGGATATCGGTGCCTATCGCGACGCCCCTGCGGGCCTGCGCATCTGGTGCGGCGGCACGGTCGAAACCTCGGATATCGAGGCGATGCTGCCGTGGCTGGCTTGGGCTTTTGAGGCCGAGATCGCGGCGCAAACCGAAGCTGCCTGACATTTTACCGGGCCGCCCAAGGCCCGGACCCTCCATACAATTCAAGGACCAGAGACTATGGCCCCCAAAGTACTCGTATCTGACAAGCTCAGCGAAACCGCCGTGCAGATCTTCCGCGATCGCGGCATCGACGTGGATTTCATGCCCGACTTGGGCAAGGACAAGGACAAGCTGGCCGAGGTGATCGGCCAGTATGACGGCCTTGCTATCCGTTCGGCCACCAAGGTCACGCCGACCCTGCTGGAAAAAGCCGACAATCTTAAAGTCATCGGTCGTGCCGGGATTGGCACCGACAATGTCGACAAGGAAGCGGCGTCCAAAAAGGGCGTGATCGTGATGAACACGCCCTTTGGCAACATGATCACCACAGCCGAACACGCCATCGCGATGATGTTCGCCGTGGCGCGGCAAATCCCCGAGGCCAGCACCTCGACCCATGCGGGCAAGTGGGAAAAGTCCAAGTTCATGGGGATCGAACTGACGAACAAGACCCTTGGCGTCATCGGCGCGGGCAATATCGGCGGAATCGTCTGCGAACGTGCGCTGGGCCTGCGGATGAAAGTGGTCGCCTATGACCCTTATCTGGGTGAAGAGAAAGCCGCCAAGATGGGTGTCGAAAAGGTCGAGTTGGATGAATTGCTCGCGCGGGCTGATTTTATCACCCTGCACGTGCCGCTGACCGACCAGACCCGCAATGTCCTTAGCCGTGAGAATCTGGCCAAGACCAAGAAGGGCGTGCGCATCGTGAACTGCGCTCGTGGCGGTCTGGTCGATGAGGACGCGCTGGCAGAAATGCTGCAATCGGGTCATGTCGCTGGCGCGGCCTTTGACGTGTTCAGCGAAGAACCGGCCAAGGAAAACGCGCTGTTCAACCTGCCCAACGTGGTCTGCACGCCGCATTTGGGCGCAGCAACGACCGAAGCGCAGGAGAATGTCGCGCTGCAGGTGGCCGAGCAGATATCGAACTATCTGCTGACCGGTGCCGTGGAAAACGCGCTGAACATGCCCAGCGTGACGGCGGAAGAAGCCAAGGTCATGGGCCCGTGGATCAAACTGGCCGGACATCTGGGCAGCTTCATCGGCCAGATGACGGATGAACCGATCAAGGCGATCAACATCCTTTATGACGGCGTTGCGGCTGAAATGAACCTGGCGGCCCTGAATTGTTCGGTCGTGGCGGGGATCATGAAGAAATTCAATCCCGAGGTGAACATGGTTTCGGCCCCGGTTGTCGCCAAGGAACGCGGGATCAAGATCTCAACCACCAATCAGGACAAGTCGGGCGCGTTCGAGGGGTACATCAAGGTGACCGTCGTGACGGAAAAGCGCGAGCGGTCCATTGGTGGTACTGTGTTCAGCGACGGCAAACCGCGGTTCATTCAGATCAAGGGCATCAATATCGACGCCGAGGTGGGCGCCCATATGCTCTATACCACCAACGAAGACGTGCCCGGAATCATCGGTGCGCTGGGTCAGACCATGGGCGACCACAGCGTCAACATCGCGAACTTTACCTTGGGCCGGTCCGAGGCCGGTGGTGAGGCCATCGCGCTGCTCTATGTCGATGAGCCGGTGCCCGCCGAGGCACGTGCGAAGCTGGCTGAAACCGGCCTGTTCACACAGATCAAGCCGCTGGAATTTGACGTTGCCTAAGCGTCTTTGACCGGACTACATCATCAATGCCCGTGCTCACATAGTGCGGGCATTGTCTTTTTTCAGTTACCAAAATAGGCCACAAACGCGCAGCGTTAAGGAAAGGCATTGCAGTGACGACACCCATCTACGCCGTCGGGGATATCCACGGGCAACTTGATATGCTGCAAGAAGCGCTTTCACGGATCGAACAGGATGGCGGCCCCGATGCGCGTGTCGTGTTTCTGGGGGATTACGTGGATCGCGGACCAGACAGTCGCGGTGTGCTGGACCTTTTGATCGAAGGCCAGCGCGCAGGGCGGAACTGGGTGATGATCAAGGGGAACCATGACAGGATGATGGCGCGGTTCGTTCAGGCGGCCGAAATCGCCGATACGCATCTGCCGATCACACTCAGCTGGTTGCATCCGCGTCTGGGCGGTCGCGAAACACTGGCCTCTTACGGGGTCACGGTCGAGGACACAGATCGCATCTATCAGGTCCATGAACAGGCGTGTCACGCGGTGCCGCAGGCGCATCTGGATTTCATCAATGCCCTGCCGCATTACCACAAGGAAGACGACCTACTGTTCGTTCATGCCGGCATCCGTCCCGGTGTGCCTCTGGATCAGCAGTCCGAAAATGATCTGGTTTGGATCCGGCACGAATTTCTTAGGGATATGACTACGCATCCGTGGCTGATCGTGCATGGGCATACGCCGGTGGATCAGGCCGAACATTGCGGCAATCGGGTCAATCTGGATTCGGGCGCTGGTTACGGCCGCCCGCTGACTTCGGCCGTTTTCGAAGGGCGGCAATGCTGGCTTTTGACGGATCGCGGGCGGAAGCCGCTTATGCCTGCGTAAACAGGTCCTTATACTTGTCCCGCAGGATGTTCTTCTGAACTTTGCCCATCGTATTGCGGGGCAGTTCGTCCAGCACGATAAGCTTGCGGGGATGTTTGAAGCGGGCCAAGGCTTCTTGCACATTGGCTTCAACCAACGCGATGTCGGGCGTTTGGCCGGGTTCCGACACCAGAATGCCCAGAACGGTTTCGCCAAAATCCGGGTGCGGCACGCCAATCACGGCACTTTCCAGCACGCCGGGTTGATCATCCAGCACCAGCTCAACCTCTTTCGGATAGATGTTGTATCCGCCCGAAATGATCAGGTCTTTGCCGCGCCCGACGATATGAACATATCCGTCCGTGTCCACATGCCCGAGATCACCGGTAATAAAGAACCCATCCTCGCGCAATTCGGCGGCTGTCTTTTCCGGCATACCCCAATAGCCCTGAAATACATTGGGGCCGCGCACCTCGATCATGCCAATCTCACCCTGAGGACGCTCGACCCCAGTATCCGGATCGGTGACCTTGAGCTCGACATCCGGCAAGGGAAAGCCGACAGTTCCGGCCCGCCGTTCCCCGTCATAGGGGTTGGACGTGTTCATGTTGGTTTCGGTCATGCCATAGCGTTCAAGGATGCGGTGGCCGGTGCGGGCCTCGAACCTTTCATGCGTTTCTGCAAGCAGGGGGGCTGAACCTGATATGAACAGCCGCATGTGCTGCGCCAGGTCGCCGGTAAAACGGTCATCGGCCAGTAGGCGCGTGTAAAAGGTCGGGACGCCCATCATCGACGTGGCTTGCGGCATCAGGCGCAGCACATCATCCAGATCGAATTTCGGCAAAAAGATCATCGACCCGCCCGAGGCCAGCGCCACGTTCGTCGCCACAAACAGCCCGTGTGTGTGAAAGATCGGCAGCGCGTGCAAAAGCACATCGTCGTGGGTGAAACGCCATTCCTGCACCAACGTGTCTGCGTTGGATAGCAGGTTGGCCTGCGACAGCATCGCCCCCTTGGATCGTCCGGTTGTGCCCGAGGTATACAGGAATGCCGCCAAATCATCCTCGGTGCGCCGAACCGGTTCAAAAGCGGGCAACATGCCAAGCGCACGCCGCATGAGGCTGCCTTTGCCGTCCGCGCTCAGAGTTTCAAGCCGCGCATTCTGCGCTTGGGCGATTGGCGCAAGATCCGCTTCGGTCCGGGGATCACAGACGACCAGCGACGCGCCGCTGTTTTCGATAAAATAGGTCAGCTCGCCAACCGTGTACCCCGTGTTGAGCGGCAGAAAGACCAACCCGGTTTGCGCACAGGCCGCATAGACGGCCAAGGCTTCGGGCGACTTTTCCACCTGAACGGCCACCCGGTCTCCGGGTTCAAGGCCATAACCGGTCAATGCGTTCGCGATCCGCGCCGTCATGTCCAGAAACGCAGCATGGGTCAGCGTCTGACCATCTGGCAAATGCAGGAACGGGGTGTCTTTGCCCGCGTGAATGCCAAACAAGCGATCATAGAGCGGGTTGCCCATGCCATCTTCCCTTATGCCGGAATGTCCGGTTCTGAATCTGGCTTGGAATGCAGAGGGGGTAAAGTCAAAATTGCGAAAACTCTGACCCTCTCAGAACTGAGTGGTCATCCGGTACCCGGCGGCAAAATACATCTTGGCAAAGGTAACCGGCCGCCCCTCAAGCCACGTGATGCGCTCGCCTGTGAAAACCGGCTCACCTTCGGCGACGTCCAGAAAGTCAGCCAGTGCTGCATCGGCGCGGCTGGCCAGAAAGGTCAGTTCCACATTGGTGAAAGGCACGGTCTGGATCAGCCATTCGTTTGGGCCGATCTCTGAAAAATCAGCCTGCTTCACCTGCGGCACGCTGTCGGTGACGATCCAGCGGTCTTCGTACTGAAACGGCGTGTTTCCCGAATAGTGCATGCAGCGCACATGCACGACGTCCTGACCCGGCGATAGGGCAAGTCGCGCGGCCAGCCAGTCGGGGGCCGTTTTCTGATCGCAGGACACCAGCGCATAGCGATAGGTTCCGCCCAGTGCCTCAACCTCGTCCCGCACCATGGGGATGGTGAAACGCGCCTGACGTTGCGGAGCGCTCAGGACCCGTGTTCCGGCCTTTCGGCGGCGTTTCAGATATCCTTCTCCGGCCAGTTCCCTCAGCGCCCGGTTGACGGTGGTGCGGGTGCACGAGAATTCGGTGGCAAGTTCCGATTCATTCGGCAGCAGCGAGTCCGGCTGCCACTCACCGGACCGAATACGTGCCAGAACGGTTTTCTTGATGTCTTTATAGCTGGTGTTTTCGGTGGATTGGGTCATGTGGCCTCGGCTTTGGTGCCCCGTCTTAGAGTTCGCTCAGCAGTTCCGCAATCGCTGCCCGATACGCAGGGATGATCTGATCGCGATGAATGTGCCGCCCTTGTCGCACCATATGGCGCCCTGCCGACCACAGGTCTGTCACCAACCCATCCGGGGCCGCAAAACACAGACCGTCCAGCACCTGATCGTCACGCAAGGCACACAGCGTCGGGTGGGTGCGGTCGATGGCGACAAGGTCGGCTATTTTGCCGACGGCGATTTCCCCGCTGTTACGCCCCAGTGCCTGTGCACCGCCAGCGGCGGCACCGGTATAAAGGGCGTGGCCCACTGATCCTTCTGGCGAAACCATAATAGTACGCGCCCGGTCGCGGAGGCGTTGCGAATACTCCAGCATCCGAAGCTCTTCGGGCAGTGAGATCCGGATATTCGAGTCTGATCCGATGCCAAACCGCCCACGATTGGTGATGTACTCTGCCCCGTTGAAGATGCCGTCCCCAAGGTTGGCCTCGGTGATCGGGCATAACCCCGCCACGGCCTCGGACCGCGCCAACCGCTGCGTTTCCGCCTTGGTCATGTGCGTCGCGTGGATCAGGCACCAACGGCTATCCACGTCAAAGTTGTTGAGCAGCCAGCTTACTGGACGATCGCCAAGGGCGGCTTCGACGTCGGCGACTTCCTGCATCTGCTCGGCAATGTGAATATGCACAGGTCCGCTTGGGCGCGCGTCGAGTACGGCCCGAATGTCCTGCGCTGGGGTTGCGCGCAGCGAGTGGGGCGCGACCCCGATTGCTGAATCCGAATGGGGCAGGGCCTTTTGGCAGTCTTCAACCAGCCTTAGAAACCGATCGACCGAGTTGCCAAATCGCAATTGCCCGCCGGTCAGAGGCTCCTGCCGCACGCCGCCATGGGTGTACAGCACCGGCAGATGGGTCAATCCGATGCCGGACTGACCTGCGGCGGCAAAGACGCGCTGGCTGAGTTCAGAAAGCGTGTCGTACGACTGCCCTCCGGGGCGATGGTGGACATAGTGAAACTCACCCACCGACGCGTACCCGGCCTCCTGCATCTCCATGAAGACCAATGCTGCAATGGCTTGAACCTGTTCCGGGGTCAGCCTGTCCAGAAAGCGGTACATCAGGGTGCGCCATGTCCAAAAGCTCTCGCGTCCGGCTGCGCGCACTTCGGTCATGCCTGCCATGGCTCTTTGGAACGCGTGGCTGTGCAGGTTGGCCAAGGCTGGCAACAGAACATCCACCTGCACGTCATCCGGTTTGACCGCAACCCCGGTTTGCTTCTGAGTGATCTGGCCATTCTCGACCTCGACCCAAAGGTCGTGGACCCAATCAGACCCTAACAAGGCAGTTTTGGCGTGGATCGACATCGGCATTCCAATTTGTGTAGACTTTAAATATTTATACATATACGAAATAGCAAATTGCAACGGGAACCCCAAGGAATCGTCATGGCGGCACAATCGGTCCTTTTCTGCTCGCAGGTTGCGTCCATGGTGCCGGGATCAGAGTCATACGGTTTGGGCCGGGACATGGCGGTTGCGGTCGAAGGTGAGAGAATTGCGTGGGTCGGCCCCAAGTCGGGCTTGCCCCAGCAATATTCGGCGTGGCCAAGCATGGATTTTGGGGACAGGTTGATGACACCAGCCCTAATTGACGCCCACACGCATATTGTATTCGGGGGCAACCGGGCGGCAGAGTTCGAGATGCGGCTGAACGGTGCCTCATACGAACAGATCACCCGCGCCGGGGGCGGTATCCTGTCGACGGTCACGGCAACACGACAGGCCAGCGAAGCAGAGCTTTTGACCGATGCCCTGACCCGCGTGGATGCTTTGACAGCCGAAGGTGTCGCCTGCATCGAAATCAAATCCGGTTACGGGTTGGATACTGAAACCGAACTGAAAATGCTGCGTGTGGCGCGACAGATCGGGCAGGTTCGCCCGGTTCGGGTCAGAACAAGCTTTTTGGGCGCGCATGCTGTGCCACCTGACTATGCGGGCCGGCCAGACGACTATCTGAACGAGGTCTGCCTTCCAACCCTGCGCGCGGCTCAGGCCGAGGGGCTGGTGGATGCGGTGGACGGCTTTTGTGAAGGAATAGCGTTCTCACCCGCCCAGATTGCTGTTGTTTTTGACGAAGCCAAGCGCCTTGAGTTGCCCGTTAAGCTGCATGCCGAGCAGCTTTCGAATCTTGGTGGCGCAAAACTGGCGGCCAGATACGGGGCTTTGTCCGCTGATCATATCGAGTATCTGGACAGCGATGGCGTATCCGCGATGGCGGACGCTGGCACCATTGCCGTGCTTTTGCCGGGGGCGTTCTACACATTGCGCGAAACGCAGGTTCCTCCGGTGCAGATGCTGAGGGACGGAGGTGTGCCTATGGCGCTGGCGACGGATTGCAATCCGGGGTCGTCTCCGCTGGCCTCGATCTTGCTGACGATGAACATGGCTTGCACCCTGTTCCGCCTGACACCCGAAGAAGCATGGGCCGGGGTCACCCGGAATGCGGCGCAAGCGCTTGGGATAAGGGATAGCGGCACGATCGCTGTCGGTCAGCGCGCTGATCTGGCGGTTTGGGATGTCCAGCATCCGGCAGAGTTACCATACCGGATCGGCTTCAACCCCCTGCACACGCGCATAGTCGGGGGTCAACTATGACGCGCTACGCATTGGTGCCGGGGCAGGTTTCACTGTCTGATCTTACGGAAATCTATCGCACGCAGGCTTCGGCTTTTCTGGAAGACGGGTGCAGGCCAGCCGTGGATGCGGCAGCGGTGCGCGTTCGGGATGCCGCCGCAGGAGAGGCGGCCGTATATGGCGTCAACACCGGCTTTGGTAAACTGGCGAGCCATAAGATCAAAGCGGATGACACAGCCAAGCTGCAACGTAACCTGATCCTCAGCCATTGCTGCGGCGTCGGGCCTGCCGTGCCCCGCCGCATTACACGGCTAATGATGACGCTCAAGCTGATCTCGTTCGGGCGCGGAGCTTCGGGCGTGCGTTGGGACCTGATCGAGCTGTTGCAAAATATGCTGGAGCGCGGGGTCACTCCGGTTGTCCCTGCGCAGGGTTCTGTGGGTGCTTCTGGCGATCTTGCACCGTTGGCGCATATGACAGCCGTGTTGATCGGAGAGGGTGAGGCCGAAGTAGACGGCAGCGTATTGCCCGGCCGCGACGCGTTGAAATCGGTTGGGTTAGAGCCTGTTGAGCTTGGACCGAAAGAAGGGTTGGCGTTTATAAACGGAACCCAGTTCTCAACCGCCTACGCGCTGGCCGGATTGTTTGAAGCCTGGCGCGCGGCCCAGAACGCTCTGGCCATTTCAGCGCTTTCGACGGACGCGATTATGGGCTCTACCGCCCCTCTGCGGCCCGAAATTCACGCCCTGCGAGGCCACCGTGGGCAAACCGAAGCCGCAGGAACGATGCGATCTATTCTGGCCGGGTCTGAGATACGCGAGAGCCATCGTGACGGGGATACACGCGTTCAGGACCCGTATTGTATCCGGTGTCAGCCACAGGTCACGGGCGCGGCGATGGATGTCATGCGTCAGGCGGCGGCCACGCTTGAGATTGAGGCCAATGCCGCCACCGACAATCCGCTGGTGCTTGAGGACGCAATTCTGTCAGGTGGAAACTTTCATGCCGAACCCGTGGGTTTCGCGGCGGATATGATCGCGCTGGCGCTGTCTGAAATCGGCGCAATCGCACAGCGCCGTATTGCGCTTATGGTCGACCCTGCCCTCAGCTTTGACCTGCCGCCCTTCCTGACGCCCGAGCCGGGACTGAACTCGGGCCTGATGATCGCAGAGGTCACCACAGCCGCGTTGATGAGCGAAAACAAGCATCTGGCGAACCCCTGCGTGACAGACAGCACGCCAACATCTGCCAATCAGGAAGACCATGTCTCAATGGCGGCGCATGGGGCGCGGCGTCTGATGCGGATGGTCGATAACCTGAGCTACATTCTGGGCGTCGAACTGCTCTGCGCTGCTCAGGGAGTTGAATTTCGCGTCCCGCTCAGCACCAGCGCGCCGTTGCAGCAGGTCATCAAGCGTCTGCGTGCGGACATCGACCCGTTGAAGGATGATCGCTATCTGGCCCCGGACCTTGAGGCGGCAACAAAGCTGGTCGCCGACGGAGATATCCTGCGCGCAGTGGCCACCCCGATGCCGGAGCTTAACTGATGCAGGTGGTCAGTGTTCTAAGGGGCGACGGCCCGATCGTGCTGGGGCAACCTCATGGCGGGACATTTGTACCTGCCGATATTGCGGCGCGCCTGAACGATACCGGTCGCGCCCTCGCCGATACCGATTGGCATATAAACAGGCTCTACAAAGGGCTTTTTGACGAGGTTTCCGTCGTTCAATCCAACATCCACCGCTATGTCATTGACGCCAATCGAGCACCGGACGGGGCGTCATTGTATCCGGGGCAGAATACGACGACGCTTGTCCCTTTGACGGATTTTGACGGGCACCCGATTTGGATTGAGGGTCAGAACCCCTCGGCGGACGAAACGGAAAGCCGACGGTTGGCGTTCCACGCACCTTATCACGATGCCTTGCGGCAAGAGTTAGAACGGGTCCGCAATCGCCACGGTGTTGCGATCCTGTTTGATTGTCACTCGATCCGATCCGTAATCCCCTATCTGTTCGAGGGCGCATTGCTGGTGTTCAATACAGGCACAAATGGCGGTCAGAGTTGCCACCCCGCCATTGAACAGGCTGTGCATCACGTCGCGACGGATGCCGATGGATACTCATCCGTTCTGAACGGTCGCTTTCGGGGGGGATGGACAACACGCCATTACGGTCGCCCGTCCGAGGGCATTCACGCGGTCCAGATGGAAATCGCGCAGCGGGCCTATATGGACGAAACTCCCCCGTGGACGTGGCGAGATGACCGCGCCGCAGCCCTGCGACCTCATCTGCGCAAAATGCTGTCCCGTTTGAACGAACTGGCGCTATCAGGCGAACTCACCAACACAGGAGCCCACACATGAGCGATCCGCGCAAAAACACCCGCGATGTCTATCCGCCGACCGGCCCCGAGTTGAATGCCAAAAGCTGGGTGACCGAGGCCCCGCTGCGGATGTTGATGAACAACCTGCACCCTGATGTGGCCGAAAACCCGCATGAGCTGGTGGTCTATGGCGGCATCGGTCGCGCGGCGCGCACGTGGAAGGATTTCGACAGGATCGTGGCTGGTCTGAAGGATCTGGAGGAGGACGAGACCCTGATCGTCCAGTCCGGCAAACCTGTGGCCATCATCCGCACGCACAAGGACGCGCCCCGTGTCTTGATCGCCAATTCCAACATCGTGCCGCATTGGGCGACTTGGGATCATTTCAACGAGCTCGATAAGAAGGGCTTGATGATGTACGGCCAGATGACGGCGGGGTCGTGGATCTATATCGGCACACAAGGCATCGTTCAGGGCACCTATGAAACCTTTGCCGAGGCCGGGCGCCAGCACTATGGCGGCGACCTGACAGGCAAGTGGATTTTGACCGGTGGTCTGGGCGGAATGGGCGGCGCGCAGCCTCTGGCCGCTGTTTTCGCCGGGGCCTGCTGTCTGGCGGTGGAATGCAACCCCGACAGCATCGACTTCCGTCTGCGGACCAAATACTTGGACGAAAAGGCCGACACGCTGGACGAGGCACTGGCGATGATCGACCGCTGGACCAAAGCGGGTGAGGCGAAATCGGTTGGTTTGCTGGGCAATGCCGCCGAAGTTTTCCCCGAAATCTACCGCCGCATGGCCGCGGGCGGGATGCGTCCCGATATCGTCACGGACCAGACCAGCGCGCATGACCCGATCAACGGGTACCTGCCGGTGGGATGGTCGATGGCCGAATGGCGCGACAAGCGCGAAACAGACCCTAAAGATGTTGAAAAGGCCGCGTGCGCGTCGATGAAACAGCACGTTGCGGCGATGGTCGATTTCTGGAACGCGGGCGTGCCGACGCTGGACTATGGCAACAACATCCGACAGGTGGCGCAGGATCAAGGGCTGGAGAATGCTTTTGCCTTCCCCGGTTTTGTGCCGGCCTATATCCGTCCGCTGTTCTGCAAAGGGATCGGCCCGTTCCGCTGGTGCGCGCTGTCCGGCGACCCCGAGGATATCTACAAGACCGATGCCAAGATGAAGGAACTGTTCCCCGAGAATGAGCACCTCCATCGTTGGCTGGACATGGCGGCAGACCGGATCGCATTTCAAGGTCTGCCTGCCCGTATCTGCTGGATCGGGCTGGGGGACCGGCACCGTGCTGGTCTGGCCTTCAACGAGATGGTGGCCAGTGGTGAGTTGAAAGCGCCGGTCGTGATCGGTCGGGACCATCTGGACAGCGGCTCGGTCGCCAGCCCCAACCGCGAAACCGAAGCGATGCTGGACGGGTCCGATGCGGTGAGTGACTGGCCCCTGTTGAATGCGTTGATCAACACGGCCAGCGGCGCGACATGGGTGTCCCTACATCACGGCGGCGGTGTTGGCATGGGGTTCAGTCAGCACGCTGGCGTGGTGATCTGCGCCGACGGGACCGAGGACGCCGCGCGGCGGTTGGAGCGTGTGTTGTGGAACGATCCGGCCTCGGGCGTGTGGCGTCATGCGGATGCGGGCTATGACATCGCAAAGGATTGCGCGCGGGAACATGGTCTGCGGTTGCCGGGAATTCTGGGCTAGACCGCATCAATCTGTCTCTGGTGAAAATGCTGCACCTGCGATATGCGCAGGGCAGCCTGCAGGAGACCGAAGATGTACGTTGCCACATTGATCACCAACCCCGACGCGCCGACGCTGAACCAGACACTGGTGGAGTCGTTGCGCAATGCGTGGGGCGGGGGCGACATCGTTTGGCTCAGCCCGGACGAGGCGGCCGAGTTTTCGGTATCTCAAATACCGGACAATCAATGGGACGTCTGGGCGGATCTGCAGAAAATGGGCGTGGATCTGGTTGTGCAGCCCACTGAGGGACGGCGAAAGAAGATGCTGCTGGCCGATATGGACAGCACCATGATCCAGCAGGAATGCATCGACGAGCTGGCGGACGAAGCGGGCGTTGGCGACCGCGTCAAGGACATCACCGCCCGCGCGATGAACGGAGAGCTGGATTTCGAGGGCGCGCTGACCGAACGCGTCAGTTTGCTGAAGGGTTTGGACGAGGCCGTGATCGCCAAAGTGCTGGCCGAACGGATTACCCTGATGCCCGGCGGCAAGGAGCTGGTCGCGACAATGCGCGCAACCGGCGGATACGCTGCGCTTGTTTCTGGCGGGTTCACGGCCTTCACAGCGAAGGTCGGCGAAGTTTTGGGCTTCGATGAAAACCGGGCCAACATCCTGCTGGCCGCGAACGGCAAACTGACAGGCGACGTTCAACGACCAATTTTGGGACGGCAGGCCAAGGTGGACGCCTTGGAGGAGATCACAGAACGATTGGGCTTGTCCGAAGCTGACGTGATCGCCGTGGGCGACGGTGCAAATGATCTTGGGATGCTGGGCCGCGCCGGAACGGGTGTTGCGCTGCATGCCAAGCCCTCGGTCGCCGAGAAATGCGATGTTCGGGTCAACCACGGGGACCTGACCGCTCTGCTATACGTGCAGGGATACGCCCGGTCCGAGTTCGCCTGCGCGTGATATCGGGGCTTCCCTAAATTTAACAAAAATGTTAATAAGCGGTCATGAACACACTTCTGACCGCCTTTTCCGCATTGTCCGATGCCACCCGGTTTTCGATCGTTGAGCAATTGATGCAGGACGGAGAATTGCCAGCCGGTGATCTGATTGAAGGGCGCGGCATGACCGGTGCAGCGATCTCGCGTCATTTGAAGGTGCTGCGCGAGGCGGGTCTTGTGCAGCAACGCGTGCACGGCACCCAGCGCATGTACTCCATCCGGGCCGAAGGGCTGCGGGCTGTCGCTGAATGGACCATCTCGAAACGGCAATTCTGGGAAAGCAGCCTTGATCGTCTGGGCGACGCTATCGAAAAGGAGCAGTCATGGCCGACCTGAAACTGGAACGAGAGTTCCCGATTGACCCCAAAGACCTGTTTGCCTGGATCAGTAATGCAGAAAAGCTGTTGCAGTGGTGGGGGCCGGAAGGCGTGAATGTGCCCGAACACAATCTGGATTTTTCACGTCTTGGCCCGTGGTACTCGGTGATGCAGAACGCAGAGGGCCAGCGTTTCAAGGTATCGGGGCAGGTCACCCATGTTGATCCGCCCAAATCCGTTGGGTTTACGTGGGGCTGGCATGATGATCAGGACCAGCGCGGTGCCGAAAGCCACGTCACGCTATTGGTTGAGCCCGCAGGCCAAGGCGCACGGCTGATCATTGATCACCGCGATCTGGGTGACGACGATATCGCAGCCAACCACGAAAAAGGCTGGACCTCGACGCTCAACAAGCTTGCTGCACAGTTGAAATAGATTTCATTAGGGAGGAAAAAATGCCGCAATTTCTATTTGTTTATCACGGTGGTCATACCCCGACCGACCCGGCCGAGATCGAAGCGACCATGGCTGCTTGGGGCGCTTGGTTCCAGAACATGGGCGAAGCGCTTGAAATCCCCGGAAACCCGGTTGGCCAGTCTTATACAGTCAGTTCCAGCGGCGTGGTCGACAATGGCGGCGCAAACCCGGCCTCGGGCTTTACTGTCATCAAGGCTGACAGCATGGATGCCGCAACCGAAATGGCCAAAGGCTGCCCGATGGTGATGAACGGCTCTGGCTCGGTCGAGGTGGCCGAGGTGCACGAGATCGAGATGTGACGCCTAGCCGGGGAAACCCGGCGCTGGGCGGATTATCCCACATTCCAGACCACGACGGCTGTATTGTGTGGCGTTCATGAATTTGCGGGTGGCCGGGTGATCGGCCTCCAGCACGCCTAGGCTGACCAGAATAGCGGCAATCGCACATTCGCTTGCGCGCGTGGTGCCGTCGGTGATCTTCAGCGCGACCCCCATGCGTTTTTCGGGGAGTATTGCGACAAAAACAGCCTCGGCCCCGGTCTTGATTGCTGCACGACCCTGCATGGCGCGCATCAACTCGGTGCAGGCGCGGCTTTCCCCGGCAACAAGTTCAGGATGTTTGATCATCGCAGCCGTCAGTTGCGCCGCCGCGTCGCTGGCGCGATCGGACCGGTTCCCGGCACTGGCGAACCAAGCCATTGACCGCGCCAACCCAGCCAGCGAGGTTGCAAAGTTCGGGGCCGAGCAGCCGTCGATGCCATAGGCCGGGCTGGTCTCGCCCGTTGTTTCTTCGATGGCTGACAGGCAGGCTTGTTGTACGGGGTGGTCAATCTCAAGGTATTCCGGGCCGGCCCCCATATGCTGGGTCACGGTCAGGAACCCGCAATGCTTGCCAGAGCAGTTGTTGTGGATCTGACAGGGCGTGTCATCCGCCAGTATCAACCCGTCACGGGCCGCCATGTCCTGCGGCTCTTGCGGGCCGCAGCGCAGATCATGCTCGGTCAGGCCCAGATGATCCAGCCAGGCCGACACCCGATCCGTGTGGATATGCGCACCGCTGTGGGACGCGCAGGCCAACGCCAGATTCTCGGAATTCAGCCCGTATTTTGCGGCCGCCCCGGACGTGATCAGCGGCAGCCCCTGGATCATCTTGGCCGAGGATCGCGGATAGATCACCGCGTTCGGATCACCCCAGCTTTGCACGATCTGACCGCTGTCGTCGCAGATCACCGCGTGGCCCAAATGCAGGCTCTCCAGCAAGGGGCCGCGCCACAGTTCTGTCATTGGTACCGGCTGCGTCATCTGGACCCTCCGTAACATGCGCAAAATTCTGCCAATCGCTCTTTCGCCTGTGGCGAAACCTGCGTTAGTGTGTGTATGTCGGCAATCACCGGATTACGCAACTCACAGACGAACCAGGCAGGGTTCGCAGGCATGTTCGGTGGGTATGAGGTATTAGGTCGAGCTAGGAGGCTGGACGATGGGATCAAAGCTTGTCCGCGTGATCGCGGGCCTTTGCGTGGCAGGGATGGCCACAACAGCAACCGCGCAGCAGGCGACCAGCACCAATCGTGTTGCAGCTAAAACGGACTGGAGCGTGTTCGTCGAGGATGATCCCACGGAATGCTGGAGCGTATCCGCCCCGAAAGAGACGGTTAACACTCGCGGTGGACGCGTTGTTTCCGTACGCCGCAGTGACATCCTGCTCTTCGTCTTTTACCGCCCCAACGCCGAAGTGAAGGGTCAGGTCACATTCACCGGCGGGTACCCTTTTGCAGCCGGATCGACAGTCAACCTGGACGTTGACGGCACCAAGTTCGAGCTGATCACCGAAGGCGAATGGGCATGGCCTGCGACTGAAGGCGAAGACCTGAAAGTGGTTGCGGCCATGAAGCGCGGCACCGAAGCTGTTCTGACGGCCCGGTCCGAGCGTGGCACGCAGACCAAAGACACCTTCTCGCTGTTGGGCTTCACGGCTGCGATCGAAGACGCCGAAAAACGCTGCACCAACCAATAGGGCTCGTCGGCGGTTCATCCCGTTTTTTGGCGGGGGTGTCTGCAATCAGACTTTGGCCGCCAATTTGATCCGCATCAATGCGAAGAACCTCATTCTCTGACCTCATCGGACAGTGAAAGTGAAGGAGCCTGCAGATGCTGAACAAATTCCTTACTGCGTTCTTGATGACGGCCACCGTGTTTCTTGGCGCGTGTGAAAAAGAAGCTGATACCTATCCGGTAACCGGGGAACAGTGCGGCCCGGATGATCCAGTGCAAACATTGGACGCTGCGGATTGTGATATCTTGCCTGCCGGTGTCTGATCGTCTTTTGGCGGCAGAATTTAGTCTGAGTTAACCTTTGGACATCGGTCGCATGAGGTAATCTGATGCGGCCAGACCGCGTTTGGGGTCATTGCCGGTTGCGTGCTATTGTAACCACTGCTGCATCAGTGATTTCCAGGGGTTAGTTATGCGTCTTGCCTTTTTTGTTTTGCTGTTATCGTCCTCGGCCATGGCGGACCCTGCTTTGGAGTGCGGGGACGCCAGTTCTCAGGTCGAAATCGGATCATGTGTCGGCGACATGGAACAGCGCGTCGAACTGGCACTGGAAACAAGCTTTGAGATTGCGATGCAGGCTGCAAAAGAGTTGGACGAGGTGACACAACGCGTCGTCGCCCAGCCTGCTTTGGAAGCCTCGCAAGAAGCTTGGTTGGGATATAGGGACGCGCAGTGCGACGCTGTGGGTGCCTCGTTTGGGGGCGGGTCAGGGACAGGCATCGCCATCACCTCCTGCCGTGTCGAGCTTGGTCGCGCGCGCGTGGATGAGTTGCTGCGGCTTGCAAATTGATCCGTACGATTCCTTTTGATCTTTGCGCTGGGTCCTATATAGAGGCGCATCCCAAGCCAGAATCTGCCGAGATAGCCCCATGTCGCCCAAAGCGCCGATCACTCAAGACGTCCTGACCCTCCCCCGCAAAATGCCCGAGGGGAAGATGAACCTTGTTGGCCTGACCCGTGACCAGCTTCGCGCGGCGCTGATCGAACACGGCACGCCTGAGAAACAGGCCAAGATGCGCACCGGTCAGATCTGGCAGTGGATCTATCAATGGGGCAAACGCGATTTCGCTGAGATGACAAATCTTGCCAAAGCGTATCGTGCGCAACTGGCCGAGCATTTCGTGATCGAAATCCCCGAGGTCGTGACCCGTCAGGTCTCAGAAGACGGCACCCGCAAATATCTGTGCCGCATCGCCGGCGGGCACGAGGTTGAGGTGGTCTATATCCCCGAGGAAGATCGCGGCACGCTGTGTATTTCGTCTCAGGTCGGATGCACGCTGACCTGTTCCTTTTGCCATACAGGGACGCAGAAGCTGGTGCGCAACCTGACAGCGGCGGAAATCGTCGGTCAGGTGATGATGGCGCGCGACGATCTTGAGGAATGGCCGATCCCCGGCGCGCCAAAGGACGAAACGCGGCTGCTGTCGAACATCGTTCTGATGGGTATGGGTGAGCCGCTGTATAACTTTGAAAACGTCCGCGACGCGATGAAGATCGCGATGGACCCTGAGGGGATCTCACTGTCACGTCGCCGGATCACGCTGTCGACCTCGGGCGTGGTGCCGGAAATTGCACGCACTGCTGAAGAAATCGGATGCCTGCTGGCGATCTCGTTCCACGCCACTACGGACGAGACGCGCGACGTATTGGTGCCCATCAACAAGCGCTGGAATATCGAGGAATTGCTGCAGGCGCTGGCCAGCTATCCCAACGCGTCAAATTCCGAGCGGATCACCTTTGAATACGTGATGCTGGATGGTGTGAACGACAGTGACGAAGACGCGCATCGCCTGATCGACCACATCAAACGCCACAAAATCCCGGCCAAGATCAATCTGATCCCCTTCAACGAGTGGCCCGGCGCGCCCTACAAACGCAGCTCGAACAACCGCATCCGGGCCTTTGCGAACATCATCTATCAGGCGGGCTATGCGTCGCCGATCCGAAAAACGCGTGGTGAAGACATCATGGCCGCCTGTGGTCAGTTGAAATCAGCCACCGAGCGCGCCAGGAAATCCCGCAAGCAGATCGCAGCCGAAGCGGGCCTGGCCGGGCAGTAAGTCCAAGATTTACCCCGCCCGCCGACAGATTTTCTGCGGCAAACGCTGTCTATTGCATGCGTAATTTGATATATTTGTCTGATCTAGACCCGGCTTTTGCCTTCACCTAAGCACACGAAGCGGTGAAGGCAGGTGCCCGGTTGTGGCGCGATTGTTCAAGAGCGCTATTGTTGCTCTTACACGGCACGCGGCTTTCACGTGAACGAATTGACCAGTTGGGCGATCAGTATGTTTTCTCGTTTGATAGCACTTAAACTCACATTGGTTTGCACGCTTTCATTTGCGGTTTTGGATGCGAGCCAGGCGCTGGCTCAGTCTGAGGGGGAAGATGCGCATCTTGCGATCGAAAACCCGGCTGAGCTGTCCAAGGAAGAAGCGCAGCAGATCTACAAATCATTGCAAAGGCGAATGGCGCAGGGCTATGCGGCGGCGCAGTTTGAACAGTTGAGAAATTATCAGAATTGGCCCCTGTTCAATGACGCGCCCTACATTTCAGCCACGCATGGGCAGCGGTTCGTGAACAGTTATGCAAACCGTATGGCGCATAACTACGGGACTTTGCAGGAAGGTGAAAAACTGCCGAAAGGGTCGGTGCTGGCCAAGGACAGCATGACCGTCACGGATGAGGGAAACACCCATCCCGGTGCGTTGTTCATCATGGAAAAACTGGCCGAAGGCACCAGCCCGGAAACGGCTGACTGGCGATACATCATGGTCATGCCGGATGGGTCCCTGTTTGGCGACACCATGGGGGATCGCGCTGACAACGTCGCCTATTGCCACGATTGTCATGAGGCCGTCGCGGACCGTGACTACACCTTTTTCGTACCAGAGGAATACGTGGTCGGAAACTGACCTGTTACTTGGGGCCGAACCGCGCCGCGCCGATCACTTCGATCAGAGTTTGCCGCACGGGGTCGGGCTGGGCTTCGACCGCGCTCAGAACCTCGCGCAGTTCCGCACGCAGCCCATGCATCTGGTCGATCAATGAGATCATCATGGCCAGCGCGTCAGCTTCCATGTCGTATTGCTCGTGCAATTCACAGGCCAGTTCCAGCCGCGCCACATCCAGCGTGTGATATACCAATCCCCGGTTTGTCTGTTCCGGGATGATGATTTCGGCAGCGAGATATTCGGACAGCCGGGTCGACGTCAGCCGGGCAACGGTTGTGATCAGTTCCTCTTCGGTCAGGGTGCGGGTCATGACGGCATTCCTTTGCGCGGGTCATAGCTGTGGGCTTCGCGCCATGTTTCGAAGAAAGTCTTCAGGTCCGCATCTATCTCGCCCGGCAGGGCAACAGTCAGTTCGATCAACTGGTCGCCCCGTTCTGAAGACCCGCGTTTCTTGACCCCCTTGCCACGCAACCGCAGCGTCTTGCCGCTGCTGGTTCCCGCAGGGACGCTGACATTGACGCCGCCATCTATGGTTGGGGCGGGGACTTTGCCGCCCAATATGGCCTCGTCAATCGAGATGGGCAGAGTAATGTGGATATCGTCCCCCTGACGGTCAAAGACCGGGTGCGGCATGACCGAAACCGTGACCAGAGCATCACCCGGCGGCCCGTCTCCAAAGCCGGGATCGCCTTTGCCGCGCAGACGGATCGTCTGGCCATCCGTTATGCCTGCCGGAATTTTGACCTCGATCCGGTCGCCATCGGGCAGCGTCAGCTTCTGGCTTGCCCCGAACACGGCATCCAGAAAGCTGATTTGCAGGCTATAGCCGCGATTGTGGCCGGGCGCGTGAAACTCCTGAGTGCGCTGGCCAAAGCCGCCGCGCCCCCGCATGAACTCGGCAAAGATGTCGGACATATCGTCCGGGTCCGCGGCCCGTCCGCGATAGGGGTTTCCGGCGGCCTCGGCATAGTCGCGGTAATATTGCTGTTGCGGACGTTCCTGACCCGAGGCGTCAATCTCGCCATTGTCATATCGCGCACGCGTGTCGGGGTCTTTCAGCAGGTCATAGGCAGCAGCGGCAGCCTTGAACTTGGCCTCTGCCTCGGCGTCACCGGGTTTCAGGTCCGGGTGACATTCCTTGGCGATACGCCGATAGGCTTTCTTGATTTCGGCGGCGGTTGCGTCTTTCGCAACACCAAGGACGGAGTAGGGATCGTCGCTCATCTCACCTCTCATCGGTGGGGGTCTGATCTTGATAGTTCTGTTTTATCATGCGATTTCAATAGGCCAAAAGGAAGGGGCTTTTGAAACGCCTCGCTTAATCGCTTAATCCTGTTAATATCTTCATGTTTCTAATTGATTGCTGACGGAGACCTCAATGACGCGCAGACTCAAGTCCATTCTGGCCCTGCTGGTCGGTAACGCCATCGGTTTGTTGCTTGCCGCGATTTTGCTGCCCGAATTCGCGATCCGGCCGATCTCTTTCATCGTTGTGGTGATCGTCTTCACGCTGGTTCAGTGGATTGCCGAGCCGCTGATCCTGAAGCTGGGGGAAAAACGCGCCCCCGCGATCAAAGGTGGTATCGCACTGATCGTGACATTCGTGGGGCTGTTGTTGACCGACCTGATTACCAACGGTCTGACTGTGGGTGGGATTTCCAACCTGCTGGCGGCGACCTTGCTGGTCTGGCTGGGGGCGCTGATCGCCAGCATCGTACTGCCGATCTACGTGTTCACCGAGCTGCGCGAGCCAAAGAAGAAGTAATCACAGCGCAGTCAGGCTGTTGTTGATCGCCTGCCAAAGCTCTTCGGTTGGTTCACAGCCGACCGAGAGGCGGATGAAGGCGGGGTCTACATCGTCGCCCCACCGTGCGCGGCGTTCGGCTGAACTGTGGACGCCGCCGAAAGATGTAGCGGGTCGCAGCATCGGGCAGGCGTTGATGAAGGCTTCGGCCTTGTCTTCGCTGTCCAGCGTGATCGACAGCAGGAACCCGAACCGTGCGGTTTGTGCTTTGGCCAGCGCATGCGCGGGATCAGACGGCAGGCCGGGATAGCGGATGGCTTTCACCGCAGGGTGATCCGCCAGCCGTTCGGCCAGCACTTGGGCCGAGGCGCACATCCGGTCGAACCGCACATCCAGCGTTTCCAACCCGCGATGCAGCAGCCATGCCTCATGCGGGCCGGGGATCGCGCCAGAGACTTTGCGCCATTCCTCAACCCGCTCCATGATCTGCGGATTGCGGCTGGCGACATGGCCCATCAGCAGGTCGGAATGCCCACCCATCGCCTTGGTGTCCGAGGCGACAACCACATCCACGCCCAGATCCAGCGGGCGCTGGCCCAGCGGGGTCATGGTGGTGTTGTCGGCAATCGTGATCCCTCCGCTTGCGCGTACTGCTTGTGCAATCGCGGGTAGGTCCATCATGTCCAAGCCGGGGTTCGAGGGGCTTTCGACAAAGACCACATCGAACCCGTCAAACCCGCCTTCGGTAAACGCGGTCGTGGCGCGTTCGGTGACGGACACGCCCAGACCCGACAAGAACCGATCCGCCAGCACGCGGGTGACATAATAGCCGTCAGAGGGGATCAGGATTCGCGATCCAGCCTTGATGGTGGCAAAGAACGCCGCCGTGATCGCCCCCATGCCTGAGGGGAACACGAGGCAAGGCGCGTCCTCCAGATGGGCCAGAACATGTTCCAGATGCACCCATGTGGGGTTGTCGACGCGGCCATAGGTTGCCAAACCATCCGGCGCGCCGGGCAGGTGGTACATGCTGCTTTGGGTCAGCGGCAGCGCCACAGGGTCGCCTGCATTCAGGGCATTGCCGCGCAGGTGCAGCATCTCTCCGGGTTTCGGGGCCATCGTTCAGCGCCCCGGAATGTCGTCGCGGGGCGGGGCGGGTTTCCAGTTTTCGATGATGTCGACCGCCTCTTGCGCGGTGTCGACAAAGCGGAACAGGTCCAGATCTTCGTCCGAGATGGTGCCCGCATCCGCCAGCGCCTCCCAGTTGATGACCTTTTCCCAGAACGCGCGGCCAAACAGCAGGAAGGGCACGCGGTCCATCCGTCCGGTCTGGATCAGGGTCAGGGATTCAAACAGCTCATCCATGGTGCCAAAGCCGCCGGGGAAGATGGTGATGGCACGAGCGCGCATCAGGAAATGCATCTTGCGGATGGCGAAATAGTGGAAGTTGAAGCTGAGTTCCGGCGTCACGTAGAGGTTCGGCGCCTGTTCATGCGGCAGCACGATGTTCAACCCGATCGAGCAACCACCCGCATCCTGCGCGCCGCGATTGCCAGCCTCCATCACGCCGGGGCCGCCGCCGGTTACGATCACATTCTCGCGGCAACCGGTCTGGTTCGATTTCTCGGTCATCAGCCGGGCAAACTCGCGTGCCTCGTCATAATATTGCGACAGACCGGCCAGCGTTTCGGTGCGCGCGGTGTGTTTCTGCGATGGTTCCGGGATGCGTGCACCGCCGAACATGACGATGGTCGAGGTGATCTCGCGTTCGCTCATGATCATCTCGGGCTTGAGCAGTTCCAGTTGCAGGCGAACCGGGCGCAGCTCATCGCGGCACAGGAATTCGTCATCGGCAAAGGCAAGGCGATAGGCGGGCGATCGTGTCTGCGGCGTGTCCGGCACTTCGCTCGCGGTCGAGCGGTCGGTCTGCGCGTCGCGGAACGGGCTGTGGCGGTCTTCTCTCATTGGTGATCGATCCCTGCTTGCGTGTTTCCAAAACAGCTATAGGGTTCGCGGTCAGAGTGCCAGTCACGGAAGAACAAGAATGAATTGGAAGAGCGAAATTTCAGCAGCCGCAGACCGGATCGCCGGGTATGCGCAAGTCACGCCCGTGATGGAAAGCCGCGCGCTGGGACTGGACTATCCGGTCGAGATGAAGCTGGAGCATATGCAGCACACCGGCAGTTTTAAGGCGCGCGGGGCGTTTAACACGCTGCTCAGCATGGATGTCCCCGAGGCGGGGGTTGTTGCCGCATCAGGTGGCAATCACGGCGCTGCGGCGGCTTATGCGGCGCAGACGCTGGGGTATCCGGCCAAGATTTTCGTGCCCGAACTGGCCGGACCGTCCAAGATCGCGTTGATCCGGCAAACGGGCGCAGATTTGAGCGTGGTGTCGGGCGAATACGCCAACGCGTTGACGGCGGCCAAGGCGCATGAGGACGCGACCGGCGCGATGCAGATACACGCCTATGACGCACCTGCGACGGTGGCTGGACAGGGCACCTGTTTCGCTGAATGGGACACGCAGGGGTTGCAGGCTGACACTGTTCTGATCGCGGTTGGCGGCGGCGGTCTGATCGCCGGGGCGCTGGCATGGCTGCAAGGAGCGCGCAAGGTTGTGGCGGTCGAGCCCGAGACATCCTGTGCGCTGAACGCCGCGCTGAAGGCCGGGGAACCTGTTGACGTCACCGTCTCGGGTATTGCGGCCAATGCGCTGGGCGCGCGGCGGATCGGGTCGATCTGTTTCGGATTGGCGCAGGGCATGACATCGGTTCTGGTGTCGGACGAAGCCATCTCCGAGGCGCAACACGTGTTATGGCGCGCCCATCGCATTCTGGTCGAACCTGCGGGCGCAACCGCTTTGGCGGCGTTGCTGTCGGGCGCTTACCGACCCGAACCGCAAGAGCGCGTGGCGGTGCTTATCTGCGGTGGCAACATCTCTCCTGACCCTTTGGACGGCTGAAACCGGCACAATCGGACGCAAATTGCGCCTTCTGCGTCGCATTGCGGCCAGTCCCTTGCTTGCGTATAGGCAAGACCAACGTGAACAGATTCTGCAGGGAGCCCCCCATGTCCAACGCCCAACTCGAAGCCGCCATCGAAGCCGCCTGGGACGCGCGCGACACAATTACCCCCGCCACCACGGGCGAGCAGCGCGAGGCGATCGAGGATACGCTGAACGCGCTGGACAGCGGCGCATTGCGCGTGGCCGAAAAGCAGCAGAGCGGCGACTGGCACGTGAACCAGTGGGCCAAGAAAGCGGTTTTGCTGGGCTTCCGCATCAAGGATATGGAGATTCAGGACGGCGGCCCACAGGCCGGTGGCTGGTGGGACAAGGTGGACAGCAAGTTCGCCGGTTGGGGTGAGAACCAGTGGAAAGCCGCAGGCTTCCGCGCCGTGCCCAACTGTGTGGTCCGCAAATCGGCCTATATCGCGCCGGGCGTGGTGCTGATGCCATCGTTCGTGAACCTGGGCGCTTATGTGGATGAGGGCACCATGGTTGATACCTGGGCCACCGTTGGCTCTTGCGCGCAGATCGGCAAGAATGTCCACCTGTCGGGCGGCGTCGGCATTGGCGGCGTGCTAGAGCCGATGCAGGCCGGTCCGACCATCATCGAAGACAACTGCTTTATCGGTGCCCGGTCGGAAGTGGTCGAGGGCTGCATCGTCCGCGAAGGCTCGGTTCTGGGTATGGGCGTGTTTATCGGTAAATCGACCAAGATCGTCGACCGCGAAACCGGTGAGGTCATGTATGGCGAAGTGCCGCCCTATTCGGTGGTTGTCGCGGGTTCGATGCCGTCCAAGAACAATGTCAGCCTGTACTGCGCGGTGATCGTGAAGCGGGTGGACGAAAAGACCCGCTCGAAAACCGGGATCAACGAGCTGCTGCGCGACTAAACCCCGCTCCAACCGAACAAGGGCCGCAGCACCGCGCTGCGGCCTTTTTTGTTAGCCTTTCACCGGATAGCGGTCGGGCTCCTCGAACACGTCGATCACGCGCGATCCGGCTTTGATCTTGCCGCCATGCTCGACGCCCGAGGGGATCGAATAACTGTCACCGGGGCGGTACGTTCGCGTCTCATCTCCGATGGTCAGTTCAACCTCACCCTCGATCACCGTTCCCCATTGGGCCTTATGCGAATGCATGGGCAGTTCGAAATCCTTCAAAAAGGTAAAAAACGCCACCAGTCCGGCATCGGACCGGATCACGGCAGTCTGCACGACGTCCTCGGGGAAGGGGACGTCGAGGCTGGGAAAATCGGTGATGAAATCTGGATAGGTCATGAAGCACCCTTTTTGACTAATGGCAGGGTCACTATGACGACGCGCATGCGCCAGCGCAATCGCTTGACCGGGACGGTGCACGGGGCTATGGCCCCCGCATGGAAAAGCAAAAGAAACCCTCTCGTCAGCAAGTTTACACCCTGCTTGTGCAGATAGGCCGCAAGGATGGCGACGGCCTGCCCGAAGGTGCGACCGGGGCGGCGTTGATGTGTTTTGCCAGCGGCGTTGATGAGGCTGAGGCCGTGCGCGAGACCGTGGCGATCCTGAAACAGGCGGACACTGCGCCTTTGGATGTGACCGGCTATGGCACACTGGCCGAACGTGAGGCGCAGGGCCACGACATTGATCCTGATGAGCGTGCCCTGATGCAACGCGCGCTGGATGAGAACGCGGTTATCGTCGCGCAGATGACGCCGTTTTTCGGGGATGAGGAACCGGCCTAGGCCGCTTTAGTTCCGCGCCCCGAACCACTTGCGATAAATCTCGTCATAGGTGCCGTCTTCCCGCAGAGACAGCAGCGCCTGATTGACCTCCTCGACCAGTGGCGAACCGGTCGGAAACGCGATTCCGTAGTTTTCGCGCAGGAACACACCGCCAGTGACCGACGCGATCCGCCGACCTTCATGTGAGGCATAATAGGCCAGGATCGGGGCGTCGAACACGACAGCATCAAGCTCTTCATTCTTGAAGGCGTCCAGCAATGGGTCCAACCCGTCATAGCCGACAAATTCGATCTCGCGCCGGTTCAGGAAATTGGCTGCGGTTGAATTGGAAATCGTGCCAACCTGCTTTCCATACAGATCGTTGACCGAGTTCACATTGCCGCTGATGGCGTCGACGGTCATCACGGATGTAATCCGCGCGGTGAAGACGGATACGATAAACAGCGAAGATACGACCAGAACAACACCCAACAGCCGACCAAACGGGGTGCGCGGCATCCGTTCTTCGAACCCGCCATTGACCACGAGGTTCAGGGCCCACCAGAAGGACGGGAACCATGCTTCGTCCAACTTGCGGTCAAAATAGGGTTGCGAGCGGCGTTCGAATATCCACATCAACATGCCGCCGCCCAGAAGGATCGCAAAGGCAAGCCCGATGGCGATGAACAACTCGACCGACAGCAATGCCTGCAGCAGTGACGGTCGCCGCACGGCGTCAGAGGGGACCATGATCTGCAAACCCGCCTCAAAAATGGGCTGGCTGAAATCCATCTGCGTTTCGCGCGAGGCGGTGATCGAAATATTGGCGATGGCCAGATCAGCGGACCCGTCCTGAACCGATCCCAGCATGTCGCCAAAGGTTTCGACGCGGTTGATCTCGTAGTCCCAGTTCAGGGACTCGGACAGCGCCGCAAGCAAGTCCATCGAAAAACCGGTCTGCGCCCCATCCTCGACATAGGAAAATGGGGTGCGGGTCACGGTGGCGACCGACAGCGTCTGGGCCTGGCTTTGCTGTGCAAGAACGGCGAAAGTCAGGCAGATCAAAGCGAAAAGGACTCGTTTCATCGTCAATTTACCTGTTTCGCCGCCCTGTAACTCAGTTTTGAACAAGGCGGCAAGGTGGTCTTGGGGTAAACGGGCATGTTTTATTGAGATATCAAACTGAGGCCTATGCAAAAAAGCCGCGGGAAATGGGGGTATAGGGGTTGGCAATTCACCCAATTCGTTGAATCTGTGCGCGATCCTGCGAAGAGACAGTCAGAGAGGGCCAGAAATGACAGATCCGGTACAACTCACGGCAGACCTGATCCGTTGCCCTTCGGTCACACCCGAAGAAGGCGGTGCCCTTGTGCTGCTTGAGAAAACCCTGTCCCAAGCCGGGTTCGAGTGTACGCGCGTGTACCGGGGTGGTGTCAGTAATCTGTTTGCGCGTTGGGGCGCGAAAGGACATGCGCGCAGCTTTGGGTTCAACGGTCACACGGATGTTGTTCCGGTCGGGGATGAGGCTGCATGGACCATGCCGCCCTTCGGGGCCGAGATCAAAGACGGGGTCATGTACGGTCGCGGAACGACGGATATGAAATCCGGTGTTGCGGCTTTTGCCGCGGCTGCCGTTGATTTCGTGCGCGACACGCCTCCGGACGGGGCGGTGATCCTGACCATTACGGGCGACGAAGAAGGGGATGCGGTGGACGGGACGACCGCGTTGCTGGACTATATGGACAGCGCGGATGAGAAGATGTCGGTCTGCCTGGTGGGTGAGCCGACCTGCCCCAATACGATGGGCGAGATGATGAAGATCGGCCGCCGTGGTTCCATGAATATCTGGTTCACCGTGACCGGGGTGCAGGGGCACGCGGCCTATCCGCATCGGGCCAAGAATCCGATGCCTGCAATGGCGCGGCTGATGGATCGGCTGGCCAGTCACGAGCTGGATCAGGGCACGGACCATTTCGATGCTTCGACACTGGCCGTCGTGACAATCGACACCGGAAACCCCGCGACCAACGTGATCCCCGCGCAATGTACTGGCGCGGTGAATATCCGCTTTAATGATCTGCATTCCGGGGCCAGCCTCAGCGATTGGCTGCGGGCCGAGGCCGCTGCGGTGGCGGACGCGTTTGGGGTTGAGATCGACGTTCGGATCAAGATTTCGGGCGAGAGCTTCCTGACACCTCCCGGTCCTTTGTCTGATCTGGTTGCCAAATCGGTTGAGGCGGAAACGGGCGTGAGACCTGAGATGTCGACGACAGGCGGCACCTCGGACGCGCGGTTTGTGAAGAACCACTGCCCGGTGGTGGAATTCGGGCTGGTGGGCCGCACGATGCATCAGGTGGATGAATGCGTCGAGGTGGCGCAGATCGAACAACTCAAGGCGATCTACACGCGCATCCTGCGGGACTATTTCGCCTGAGATGCAGCGCACCCTTGTGATCATGGTTAAAGAGCCGCGGCCGGGTCGGGTTAAAACCCGACTGGGCCGCGATATCGGTATGGTCGGAGCCGCGTGGTGGTTTCGCCATCAGACCCGTTCGCTGATCCGTCGGCTGCGTGACCCGCGCTGGCAGATCATGCTGGCGGTCTCGCCGGATCGCGCGGGGCTGATCAGCCGCGTCTGGCCAGCGGACTTGCCGCGCGCGGCACAGGGGCGCGGAGATCTGGGGGACAGGATGGGGCGCATGCTGCGCGGGATGCCTGTTGGCCCTGTCTGCCTGATCGGTGCGGATATTCCGGGGATTACCCGCGCTCATATCGCGCGGGCGTTCAGGGCACTAGGGTCTTCCCAGATGACCTTTGGGCCCGCGCCCGACGGGGGCTATTGGCTGGTCGGCGCGCAGCGATTTGGCGCGCTGCCCGAGGGTCTGTTCCGCAATGTGCGCTGGTCCACTGAGCATGCGCTGGCGGACACGTTGGCCTCGATCCCCGGCGCGCGTGTTGCTCTGCTGGATCATCTAAGTGACGTGGACACGGTGGCGGATCTGAAGCGCTGATCCGCTTTTTTAGTCATGACGCCGTCGCACGCCCGTGTTAGGCCGAATGTATGAGTCGCATACCCACCAAGCAGGAGGTCCTTGACTGGATCTCGGCGAACCCCACCCTGACCTCGAAACGCGATATCGCCAAAGCCTTTGGGATCAAGGGCGCGGCGCGGATCGACCTGAAACGCATCCTGCGCGAGCTTGAGGCCGAAGGACATCTGGAAAAGCGCAAGCGCAGCTATGGCGACCCGGATCGTCTGCCGCCGGTCAGCGTGTTGCAAGTGAAGGCTCCGAATGTCGATGGCGACCTGTTTGCGCGTCCGTTGGAATGGCATGGCGAAGGGGTCGAACCCATCGTCTTGTTGATCACCCGCGCCAGCGATCCGGCATTAGGCGAGGGCGACCGGATTCTGGCCCGCCTGACCGTGGTGCATGAGGAAGACCACAACTACGAGGCGCGCCTGATCCGCCGCATCGGAACCAACCCGCGCAAGATCGTCGGCATTTTCCGCAAAGGGGCCGAGGGCGGGCGGGTCGTGCCCATCGACAAGGCGGGTTCGACCGAATGGCTGGTTCCCGAAGGTGCCGTTCTGGGGGCCAAGGATGGCGAACTGGTCGAGGCTGAACAGGCAGGGCCAAAGAACCGCATGGGTCTGCCGCGTGCGCGCGTTGTGGAACGGCTGGGCGACCCCACCGCGCCCAAGGCGGTGTCGTTGATTGCAATTCACCAGCACGGCATCCCGGATGACTTCCCCGATAAGGTGATTGATGAGGCTGACAAGGCCAAACCCGCCGGCCTGAAAGGGCGCGAAGACCTGCGGGATATGCCGCTGCTGACCATCGACCCTTCGGATGCGCGAGATCATGATGACGCGTGCTATGCCCACGCAGACGATGACCCGAAGAACCCCGGCGGCCACGTGATCTGGGTCGCCATCGCCGATGTCGCCGCCTATGTGCAGCCCGGAACCGCGCTGGATCGCGAGGCGCGCAAACGGGGCAATTCCAGCTATTTCCCCGACCGCATGGTGCCGATGCTGCCGGATCGTTTGTCAGGCGATCTGTGCTCGCTGCACGAAGGCGTCCCGCGCGCCTGTATCGCCGTGCGGATGCAGATCGACGCCGAGGGCAACAAGATCGGCCACCGGTTCGTGCGCGGCCTGATGCGCTCGGCCGCGTCGCTGCACTATGCCGAGGTGCAGGAGGCCATCGACGGATCGCCGAATGACCGCACCGGGCCTCTGTTAGAGACAGTGCTGAAACCGCTTTATGCCGCTTATGCTGCGTTGAAGTCCGCACGTGCGGTGCGACAGCCATTGGAGCTGGACTTGCCAGAGCGCAAGATCGTCCTCAGCGACACCGGCGAAGTGACCAGCGTGGCGTTCCGCGACCGGCTGGACGCGCATAAGCTGATCGAAGAATTCATGATCCTCGCCAATGTCGCCGCCGCCGAGACGCTGATCGCCAAGCGCCGCCCGCTGCTGTTCCGCGTCCATGAAGAACCCGCGCCGGAAAAGCTGGAAAGCCTGCGGGAAACCGCACAGGCCGCCGGGTTGAATTTGGCCAAGGGTCAAGTGCTGCAAACCCGTCACCTGAATGCGTTGCTGAATGCGGCAGCGGGGACTGAGGATGCCGAGTTGATCAATCTGACCACCCTTCGGTCGATGGCGCAGGCTTACTACAACCCCGAGAATTTCGGACATTTCGGTCTGGCGCTGCGGAAATATGCGCATTTCACCTCGCCCATTCGCCGCTATGCCGACCTGATCGTGCATCGCGCGCTGATCTCGGCCCATGGTTGGGGCAAGGATGGGCTGACCGAGGATGAAATCGCGCGGCTGGATGAGACCGCCACCCATATCTCGGACACCGAACGGCGGTCGATGATGGCCGAACGCGACACCACCGACCGCTATCTGGCCGCCTATCTGAGCGAGCGGGTCGGCAATGAGTTCACTGGCCGCATCAGCGGCATCGCGCGGTTCGGTGCGTTCGTGAAGATGGACGAAACCGGAGCGGATGGGTTGGTGCCGGTGCGATCCCTGGGGCGCGAGGTCTTTCATTTCGACCGCGAAGCCGGGACGCTGATGGGATCGGATACCGGTCTGATCATCGCCATCGGTCAGCGTGTCACCGTGCGGTTGACGCAGGCAACGCCGGTCACGGGCGGGCTGGAGCTGGAGCTGCTGTCGATTGACGACCAAACCCTGCCACGCGGACGCGGCGCTGCGAAACGAGGTGCGCGCCGTAAGGCAGCCAGCAACAAGCGCAAGAAAGACAAGATCAAGCGCAAGGTCGAACGCAAACGCCGTCAGAGGTAAAACACGATTCAGGTACGCGTCGCATCGTTTATTGCTGTGTCTCTGCGTTTCCGAGAAACGTGATAGGTCAGCGCACTGGCAATCAGCCAACCATGGCGGTTTGCGTCGATCTGCCCCGGGTGATCGAACAGGATCGCGCGATTGCCGTCCAGCCGGTCCTCGCCGGGAAAGGCCAAGGTGAAATCACCGATCAGCCGTGTCTGGCAATGCACGAATAATGCGAAATTGGCAGACTTGTGCCCACCCAGCCTGAGCGTTGACCCTTTAGGCGCAAGATAAGCCGGTTGACCCCAGCGCAGAACCTCTTGCATGGGGTGCGTGTCCGGCAATGTCTGGGCAGTTTCAAAGATCAGATTCCGCAGCGCCAGAGCACCTTTGCGGGTGCTCTCGGGGAATGCGTTGAACACGGCTTCGACGGCAGGGTCTTTGAAGGGCCTCATACGGGAATCGCCTGTTCTATGCGGTCGATATAGCTGTTGAGCAGCGTATCCTGTTTGATCCGCCGGGTCAGTGGCGTTTCTACCGGCGTTGCGCGCATCGCTGCCAGAATTGGGCCGACGCTCATATCTGCCGCCGTGGGGGTGTCGCCCATCAGGAAGGGAGATTGCCAAAGGAACGCGGAAATCGCCTCGAGGTCGCGTTCCAAACGTCCGCTGCGTTCGGCCTCTGAGAAGTTCGAGACACCCACCCCGTTCAGGCGCTTGAGCACCGACTTGCGAATAGGCTTGGTGACAGGTCCACGGATCAGCGCGGGGATTTCGGTGAAGAACGTGTCGCGCAGAATAGGCCATGCCTCATCGTTGCCCCAGCGGTCCAGAACAATGTGGTGATAGATATGCTCTTCGGCCATGCGGATCAGGGCGCGGGATTGTGCCTTTTGCACGTCGCTCAGCCCTTTGTCGAAATCGGTACCCTGCGATTCCAGCCAATCCCGGATCAGGTCGCTGTCGGGCAAAAGACGGTCCGGTGTGCGCAGGACGGGTAGTTTCTGATGTGGCATCTTGCTGGGGTTGAGCAAGTCGGAACGCTGCCAGCGTTGCCCCGAGTATTGCAGCATCAGGGCCGTCTTGACGCAGAACGGGCTGGCGCTGAAGGACCCAAAAGCGGCTGGAAAGGTCAGTAAGGTCAACATTGGCAACTCCCTTGGTTGGACGCCACCTAGTTACGCGCACCTGATGACAAAAAATGTCATTAGGTCTAAGGTAAGTTGCGTTATGTCCCGCACCGCCCGCCTGTTCCAGTTGATGCAAGCCTTACGCTCGGGCCCGTCGCCGAAAACGTCCGTGCAGTTGGCGCAGGATCTGGGTGTTTCAGCCCGCACCATACATCGCGATATAGACGCCCTGCGTGGCTTGGGCGCCGTGATAGGCGGAGAGGCAGGGTTCGGGTTTACCCTGATCGAAGATGCCACCCTGCCACCTTTGGGTTTTACCGATGATGAGCTGGAAGCCTTGGTCCTGGGGCTGCGCGAGGTGCAGTCAATCGGTGATCCGGGGTTGGCCGAAGCCGCCGGTGACGCGCTTCGAAAGCTACAGGGCCGTTTGCCGCCGCGCCAATCGCATCGGTTAAGTCATGCGGTCCTGGCTGCCGCCCGGTTCGCACGCCCGGCCAAGCCGACTATCGAAGTGGCCGATCTGCGGCAGGCCACATGGGACGAGCGCAGCATTGATTTTGCCTATACGGACGGCAAAGGCGAGGAAACGCGCCGAAGGGTGGACCCGCTTAGCATCGTCTACATGGACCGGGCCAGCGTTCTGGTGTCGTGGTGCCATCTGAGACAGGACTTTCGCGTCTTTCGCTTGGATCGCATGCGCGAAATGTTTGTGACAGACGACAGCTTTAGACCAAATCGCGTCCCTTTGTTGCGGCAGGCGCTGGCCCGGATTCGGGCCGAGCGGGAAGCAAAAGATCGCGAGCAGAACACATGACCGCTTTGTCGAAATGCGGTTTTGCGCTATTCTGGGGTTGAGCAGTAATCAGGAAAAATCGGAATGCGTAAATGCATAAGCGGCGTCATGACCGCTGCATTATGGGCATCCATAGTGCAGGCGGAATCGCAGGGAAACTCAGATAGATTGCAGGTCTTGCAGTTGGCTTCGGCTGATGTAACGGTCTCGATCCGACCGGTCGTTCGACCTATAGCCAAGGAGTATCGGGTGTCTACCGAAGGAAACGCGCGGTTTCAGGCGTGGCTGGGGGCCTTTCGTGAACGGGCCCTTGAGCAGGGGATTTCCGCCTCGACTTTGGACCGGTCTCTGAAAGGTCTGACATACGACACGGATGTCATCAAACGGGACCGCAATCAGGCAGAGTTTTCGAAACCTATTTGGGAGTATCTGGACGCTGCCGTCTCGGACCGACGCATCACAGATGGTCGCGCGGGATTGCAGCGCCACGGCGACACCCTGACCCGGATCGAGGCGCAGTATGGCGTTGAAAAAGAGGTCGTGACCGCTATCTGGGGGCTGGAGACATCCTTCGGGTCCTTCAGGGGAAGCGACCACACTATCCGGTCTTTGGCCACGCTTGTGTTTGATGCGCGCCGCGCGCGGTTCTTTGAAACACAGTTGATTGCAGCCTTGCAGATCATCGAGGCTGGGGATGTCAGCCCTGACAAAATGGTCGGAAGCTGGGCCGGGGCGATGGGGCATACGCAATTCATGCCGACCTCATACCTGGATCACGCCGTCGACTTTGACAAAGATGGACGCCGCGATATCTGGTCGGATGACCCGACTGATGCGCTGGCCTCTGCCGCGTCTTACCTGGCGCGCCATGGTTGGACGAAGGGGCAGCCATGGGGTATCGAAGTGCGCCTACCGCACGCGTTCGACTTTTCCACCGCCAAGCGGGACTACACTTTGCTGCCATCTGAATGGGCCGCGCGGGGCGTGACTGCAATGGATGGCGACCCGGTGCCAGATCATGGGCAGGCCGCGATCTTGCTGCCTGCGGGCCGGCAGGGCGTAGCGCTTATGATTTTTGATAATTTCAGGGTGATCGAGGCGTATAACGGTGCAGATGCTTACGTGATTGGTATCGGTCACCTTTCGGACCGCCTGTCCGGTCGCGCCCCGTTTCAGGCCGGTTGGCCGCGCGGCGACCGTGTGCTGAGTTTCACCGAGAAAAAGGAACTGCAGACGCGGCTGACCCAAGCTGGTTTTGACACGCAGGGCATTGACGGGCGGACGGGGCCGAATACGGTGAATGCGGTGCGGGCTTATCAGTTGGCGCAGGGCCTGGTGCCGGATGGCTACCCGTCGCTGCGGTTGCTGGAGCGGTTGAGGTAGGGGAGGGGGCTCTGCCCCCGCCGCGGCAGGCCGCGACTCCCCCGGGATATTTTGAGCCAGATGAAGCTGCGCGGATCAGTTGGCGGCTTTCATCAACCCCTGTTCGATGATGTCAGCCTGAGCTTCGTCCAGTGATTTGTGGATGCGCACGAACATTTCGTCGATCTCTGACGGGGTCAGGACCAGCGGCGGCGAAATGATCATCCGGTCACCGACGTGGCGCATGATCAGGTTGTTGGCAAAACAGCGGTCGCGGCAGATATAGCCCACAGTGCCGGGGGCCGAGGCGAATTTGGCGCGGCTGGCCTTGTCCGGGGTCAGCGCGATCGAGGCCATCATGCCAACGATTTTCGCCTCACCCACCAGCGGGTGATCGGCGAGCGCCTCCCACTTTTCCTTGAGGTAGGGCGCGGCCACGTCGCGGACATGCTCGACGATCTTTTCTTCTTCGAGGATGCGCAGGTTCTCTAGGGCGACCGCGGCCGCGACCGGATGGCCGGAATAGGTGTAACCGTGGTTGAATTCAGTGCCGCCGATGACCTCGGCAATTTCGTCATTGACGATTGAGCCGCCGATGGGCGCATAGCCCGAGCTGAGACCCTTGGCGATGGTCATGATATCGGGGCGGATGCCCACGGTTTGCGAGCCGAACCAGTTGCCGGTCCGACCGAAGCCGCAGATCACCTCATCCGCGATCAGCAGAATGTCGTATTTATCGCAGATGCGCTGGATTTCGGGCCAATACGTGTCAGGCGCTACGATCACGCCACCAGCGCCCTGCACGGGTTCGGCGATGAAGGCCGCGACGCGGTTTTCACCCAGTTCCAAGATCGCTTTTTCCAGCTCGCGTGCGCGGGCCAGACCAAAGTCTTCGGGCGACATGTCGCCGCCTTCGGCCCACCAGTTCGGTTGGTTGATGTGGTGAATGTTCGGGATCGGAATGCCGCCCTGTGCGTGCATCCCGGCCATGCCGCCCAGCGAGGCCGAGCCCACGGAGGAGCCGTGATAGGCGTTGTGGCGACTGATGATGATGTTCTTGTCGGGCTGGCCCTTTTCGGCCCAGTAGGTGCGCACCAGACGGATGTTGGTGTCGTTGGCCTCGGACCCGCCCGCGGCAAAGAAGACATGGTTCAGATCGCCAGGCGCAAGCTCGGCCAGTTTCTTGGCCAGCGCGATGGCGGGGACGTGGGTGGTTTTGAAGAAGGTGTTGTAATAGGGCAGTTCGCGCATTTGACGCGCTGCGGCCTCGGCCAGTTCGTCGCGACCATAGCCGATATTGACGCACCACAGACCCGCCATGGCGTCCAGAATTTCTTCGCCTTCACTGTCGGTCAGGTAGACGCCCTTGGCGCGGGTGATGACGCGCGCGCCCTCTTTCCCAAGCGCACCATTGGCTGAAAACGGGTGCATGTGATGAGCGGCGTCCAGCGCCTGCAACTCGGCGGTCGGCATGTGATTGGTGATCGTGGACATCAGGGTGACTCCTGCAAAAGCGGTTGGCCATCACAATATGATCAAATTTTTTGCTGTCAATCGAATCGCGTTGTTCTAGGCGTTCGCAAGTGAATCCGCCATCAGCTCCATACCCTGTTCAATGTCCTGAGCTGTTGCTTTGGCAGCAAGATCGGCGTCCTGATCACGCAATGCCCTGATGATATCTTTGTGGCGGTCAGGAAGGCTTTGGGTTCCGAATCGGCCGCAGACCACACGCAGGGACGGCCCGAACCTGAGCCACAGACGTTCCGCCAGATCATTGAGAATCGGCGCGTCGGCATGGGCATAGAGCGTTTCGTGAAACTGATGGTTCAAACGCAGATAGCCGCTGACATCCCCATCCGCGATTGTTTGATCCAGCTGTTGATCTATGCGTTCCAAACGGTCCACATCCGCGGGGGATACATTGGCCGTTGCTTGTCTGGAAAGCTCTGATTCTATTGATATTCTGGCATAGATCATCTGCTTGACGTCACGCGATGACAACATGGGCACGCTGACCCGGCGGTTTCCCTGAAACACCAGTGCTCCGTCTGAAATCAGCCGCCGGATCGCCTCTCGCACGGGGGTCATTCCGGCGTTTAGCGAATCAGTCAGGCCTTGGATGGTGACGGGCTGCCCGGGAACCAGTTCACCATACATGATCTGCGACCTGAGTGATTGATAAACCTGTTCATGCGCGGGCCGTTTTTGCCCATTGCCGGACGACCCGACCGCCTTATTTTTGATCAAATCCAATTGGTTTGCCCTGTTTCCAATGATGCTGACTTGCCAGGTGCCTGACCTCGTGAAACCATACGCGGGATCGGGGGAAAACGCAAAACTTGATCAAATCCAAAAAAACGGGAAAATACCCGGACACTTGCAGGGAGAATAAAATGTCAATCAAAACGCTGACCATGACAGCGGTCATCGCACTGGGGACTTCGGCGGCCTTCGCTGAAGAAGTGCGTGTCTACAACTGGTCCGACTATATCGACGAAGAGCTTCTGACGAAGTTCGAGGAAGAAACCGGACTGACGCTTATCTACGACGTGTTTGACAGCAACGAAGTGCTGGAAACCAAAATGCTGGCCGGTGGGTCGGGCTATGACGTGGTTGTCCCGTCTGGCACGTTCCTTCAGCGTCAGATTCAGGCCGGAGCGTTTCAGGAACTGGATGCGTCACAACTGTCCAACTCGGGCAATCTGTGGGATGTCATTCAGGAACGCACTGCCGGGTACGACCCGAACAATGCCTATTCGATCAACTACATGTGGGGCACCACCGGTATCGGTGTGAATGTCGCCAAGGTCAAAGAGGCGCTGGGTGATGACGTTGCCCTGAACAGCATGGACTTGGTGCTGAAGCCTGAAAACATGGAAAAATTGGCTGCTTGCGGCGTGCATTTCCTGGACGCACCAGCGGAAATGATCCCGATGACTTTGCAGTATCTGGGCGAAGACCCGGACAGCCATGATCCGGACGTCATCAAAAAGGTCGAAGACGTTCTGACCAGCGTGCGTCCGCATATTCAGAAGTTCCACAGCTCGGAATACATCAACGCGCTGGCAAACGGTGATATCTGCGTGGCCGTGGGGTGGTCGGGCGACATTCTGCAGGCCCGTGACCGCGCTGCCGAAGCTGATAACGGGGTAGAGATCGAATACCACCCGTTCGCCGAAGGCTCGCTGATGTGGTTCGACCAGATGGCGATCCCGGCAGATGCGCCGAATCCGGAAGGTGCGCATAAGTTCCTGAATTTCATTCTGGACGCCAACAACATGGCGGCTGCGTCGAACTATGTGTACTACGCCAATGGCAACAAGGCCTCGCAAGAGTTCCTTGAGGAAGACGTGATCGGCGATCCGGCGATCTATCCGGATGATGCGACGATGCAGAACCTCTACATCACCACGCCCTACCCGGCGAAAACGCAGCGGGTCGTGACCCGCCTGTGGACCAAGATCAAATCGGGCACCTGATCCGATTTACCAAGGCAGGGCGGCATGTCCGCCTTGCCCTTTTTTACAGATTGCCGAACGGGGGCTGTAGTGAACTCTGACGTCTTTGCGCCGTGGGAAGACCCACAGGCGAAACCCTTGATCCAGTTCCAGAATGTCACCAAGCGGTTTGGAGACTTTACGGCGATCGACAACCTGTCTCTGGATATTTTCGAGAAAGAATTCTTTGCTCTGCTGGGGCCGTCGGGCTGCGGTAAGACCACGATGATGCGGATGCTGGCAGGGTTCGAGACGCCCACCGAAGGCCACATCATGCTGGGCGGTCAGGATATCGACCCGATCCCGCCGAACAAACGGGCGGTGAACATGATGTTCCAGTCTTACGCGCTGTTTCCCCATCTGAGTATCTGGGAAAACATCGCCTTTGGCCTGCGCCGGGACAACATGCCCAAGCATGATCTCGAGGACCGGGTTGAAGAGATGCTGCGCCTGACTCGGCTAACGCAATTCGCCCACCGCAAACCGCACCAGATTTCGGGCGGGCAGCGGCAGCGGGTGGCGTTGGCGCGATCTCTGGCCAAGGCACCCAAGCTATTGCTGCTGGATGAGCCGCTGGGCGCGCTGGACAAAAAGCTGCGGCAGGATACGCAGTTTGAACTGATGGATATTCAGGAAAAGACCGGCACCACCTTTGTCATCGTGACCCATGATCAGGAAGAGGCAATGACCGTGGCCAGCCGCGTGGCCGTGATGGATCAGGGCAAGCTGATGCAGGTTGCTACCCCGGACCGGATTTATGAAAATCCGAACTCGGTCTATGTCGCGGACTTCATCGGTGACGTGAATATCATCGAAGGCCGCGCCACCGCCAATGGCGAGGACACCTATCAGATCGACTGGGCCGAAGGGCAGGCGCCCCTGACGGCGACTTCGGCCAATGGTCTGGCGCAAGGACAAGCCTGTCATTTGGCGATCCGCCCCGAGAAGGTGACGATTTCCGCTGACCGTCCGGCGGATGCGATCAACGCGGTGCAGGGCAAGGTCCACGACATCGCCTATCTGGGCAACCTGTCCACTTATTATGTCGAACTGCCCAACGGCACGATCATCAAGGCGCAGACGGCCAATACCCGCCGCATCTCGCGCCGTTCATTCACGTGGGAAGACCCGGTCTGGCTGTCCTGGACAGCAACGGCTGCGGTTCTGCTGGCCGACTGATGCGCCGCGCGTTCCTGATCGCCATTCCCTATGTCTGGCTGCTGGCGCTGTTTCTGGTGCCGTTCTTCATCGTCCTGAAAATCTCGCTGTCGGATATCGCGCTGGCGATCCCGCCTTACTCACCGACGCTGGACTTTTCGCAGGGCTGGTCGGGCATCAAAGAGTTCTTCAGCCAGCTTGACCTGGAAAACTATGTCTGGCTGACCGAGGATGACCTTTACTGGAAGGCCTATCTGTCCAGCGTCAAGATCGCTCTGATTTCGACGTTTCTGACCCTGCTGGTGGGCTATCCGATCGCCTATGGCATGGCCCGCGCGCCTGCCGAGTGGCGCCCGACGCTGATGATGCTGGTGATACTGCCCTTCTGGACCTCGTTCCTGATCCGCGTTTATGCGTGGATGGGCATCCTGTCGAACGAAGGCTATCTGAACCAGTTGCTGCTGTGGACGGGGCTGATCTCGACCCCGCTGACCATTCTGAACACCAATACGGCCGTCTATATCGGCATCGTCTACACCTATCTGCCGTTCATGATCCTGCCGATCTATTCGGCGCTGGAGCGGATGGACGAATCCCTGATCGAGGCCGCCGAAGACCTTGGCTGTTCGCGGGTTCAGGCCTTTTGGCTTGTGACAATCCCGTTGTCCCGCCCCGGCATTATCGCAGGCTGTTTCCTCGTGATGATCCCGGTGATCGGCGAGTTCGTCATCCCCTCGCTGCTGGGCGGCTCGGGCACGCTGATGATCGGCAAGGTGCTGTGGGAGGAGTTCTTCTCGAACCGCGACTGGCCCGTGGCGAGCGCCGTGGCCGTAGTATTGCTGCTGATCCTTGTGATCCCAATCGCGCTGTTCCAGCGCAACCAGCAGAAACAGACGGAGGCCGAGCAATGAACAGGCTAAGCTGGTTCAACGCGGTCTCGCTGACGCTGGGATTTGCGTTCCTCTATATCCCGATGATCATCCTGATCATCTTTTCCTTCAACGAAAGCAAGCTGGTCACCGTCTGGGCTGGCTTCTCGACCAAATGGTATGGTGAGCTGATCCAGAACGAGGCGTTTCTGGATGCGGCATGGGTGACAATCCGGGTGGCTGTGTTCTCATCTACGCTGGCGACCATTCTGGGCACCGCCGCCGCCTATGTGCTGGTGCGTGGAGGGCGTTTCTTCGGTCGAACGCTGTTCTCCGGTATGATCTACGCCCCTCTGGTGATGCCCGAGGTAATCACCGGCCTGTCGCTGCTGCTGCTGTTCATCGGCATCGGGCTGGATCGCGGTATCCTGACCATTGTGCTGGCGCATACGACCTTTTCGATGTGTTTCGTCTCGGTCGTTGTCTCGTCGCGTTTGGTGACGTTCGATCAGTCGCTGGAAGAGGCCGCTCTGGACCTTGGTTGTTCGCCCGCGCAAGCGTTTCGCCTAGTGACACTGCCGATCATTGCGCCTGCCGTGATTTCCGGGTGGTTGCTGGCCTTTACCCTGTCGCTGGATGATCTGGTGATTGCATCCTTTACCTCGGGTCCGTCGGCCACAACCTTGCCGATCAAGATCTTCTCGGCTGTGCGGTTGGGGGTCAGTCCCGAGATCAACGCACTGTCCACGTTGATGATTGCCGTCGTGACCGTGGGCGTCATCACTGCGTCTTTGGTGACAAAACGCGCCATGATGCGACAGAAACAGGATGAAATGGCCGCGGCACGGGCTGAATGAAACGGCTGTTTCCGGATTATACCTATGGCCCCGGCCCGCGTGAGGGCTGTTGGTGGGACGAGACAATCGCCGCCCCGGATTGGCCGGAATTGCAGGGCGATCTGAGTGTTGACGTCGCCATTGTCGGGGCTGGGTTCACGGGCCTGTCTGCGGCTTTGCATCTGGCTGGGGCAGGCGTTTCCGTGGCCGTGCTCGAGGCGGAAACACCCGGTTGGGGTGCGTCGGGTCGGAATGGCGGGTTCTGCTGTCTCGGCGGCTCGAAACTCAGCCACAAGGCGATGGTTCGGAAATACGGCACCCCGGCTGCTGAACGCTATGACGCGGCAGAAGCTGAGGCAGTCCAGCTTGTTGCCGAGTTGTTGGACACCCACGGGATCAACGCGGACACCCACTCGAAAGGGGAAACCCAACTGGCTCACACCGCGCGAGCGATGGAAAACCTTCGCCGAACCGCAGACACATCCGGGATTTTGCACGAGGCGCAGGAGCTTTCTGGGCTCGGCTTCGGGGGGACGTTTCACGGCGGGTATACCAACCCGGTCGGTTTTGGTCTGAACCCCAGAAAATACCTGTTCGGACTTGCGAATGCGGCAGGTAAGGCCGGTGCGAAATTGTTTCAAAAAAGTGCTGTGCACGCCGTGCAGAAATCCGGGAGAGGCTTTGACATTCGCACCGCGGCAGGTCGTGTGCGCGCTGAAAATGTTCTGATCTGCACCAACGGATATTCAAGCGAAGATGTCCCGGACTGGCTTGCTGGCCGCTATATGCCTGCCCAGTCAACGGTTCTGGTGACGCGCCCAATGTCCGAGGGTGAACTGCAGGATCAGGGCTGGACTACAGACCAGATGTCTTACGATACGCGTAACCTGTTGCACTATTTCCGTCTCATGCCCGACCGGAGGTTCCTGTTCGGTATGCGCGGTGGTTTACGGTCTTCGGCCAAGGCCGAAGTTGCAATTCGCCAAAAGGTTCAATCGGACTTTCGCAAGATGTTCCCCGCATGGGCGCATGTCGACATCACCCATACGTGGTCCGGCATGGTGTGCCTGTCGCGCAGCCTGACACCGTTTGCTGGTGCGGTGCCGGGCCAATCCGGGCTGTTTGCCGGGTTTGCATATCACGGCAATGGGGTTGCGATGGGCACCTATTGTGGACGCGCTTTGTCCCGTATGGTGCTTGGTCAGGACGCGGGGCTACCAGAGCCGATTAGCCAAATCCCCGGCCGCTTTCCGCTTGGGTTATGGCGGCGCGCTTTGTTGCCGCCGGCATACGCGATGATGGCGCTGGCCGATCTTTGACTTTACTGCAGTGCTGTGACTTCCAGATCCAGCGCTGCGGAATAATCCGCTGCGCCGTTTTCTACGCGCCACAGACAATAGGCTGCCATCCGCCACGCATACCACTTTTGCAACTCGCGGTACCTGCTGGTTACATCTGGCCGCTCATAAGCAGACAGGAACTGCGTTTCCTCCGCTAGGCTCAACGCGGCGCCGCGATAAAGCAACTGCATTGCCGGCGAAAGGAACAGCGCGAGGTCTTCACAAGGATCGCCATGGGCCGGACACTGCCAATCAATGAGAGTCAATCCAGCGGGATCCACCAAAATGTTCCCCGCAACCGGATCACCGTGGACCAAACAGGTGCGGCCTGTTGCTGGCACCGGGTTATCTGGGCGCAGTTGGATCAATTGTGCTTTTTGATCCGAACGACACATGTCCAGAATTTGTTCCGCCTGATGTGCAAGCTCGGCGCTGCCGTTACGTCCCCGGGGCACCTCTATCGAGATGTCCAGCATGTGCAGTTTGCGCAGCAATGCGGCGACGCAGGGTGTTTCTGACTGCCATGGGGACCCCGGTGCGTGATCATAAAACACCCAATGCCCGTTATCGTGTTTGCCTGTTGCCCGCAGGCGCGGCGCGAAGCCCATCGGCTCTAGCGCATTCAGGCACCGGGCCTCAAGTTCGGCGTCGTTTCGAAACAGCGGGTTACGCAGCTTGGACCGATAGAGTTTCAGCACCCTGTCCCCGTCGCCGCCGAGAACCTTCCAAACCTGATTGGTGCGGCCCCCATACAATGTCTGAAAACGAGCATTGGCGTCGACAAGCCCCGTGCTGCGGAGGTGGTCAACAAGATCACGCGGTGGGGCAGTTCGGTCGGGCAGGAGGTTCACCAATTCTGTAAACGAGTCGAAGGTGGCAAAGCTTTGGCCTGCCTTGGCCTTCAGATCAAGTTCCAGATCGTACTGCGTTTACCATGCTGACCGGAATGACGTGCCCCCCTTCCAGCGTCAGCAACAGCGCGTTGTCCGCGACCTGAGCTTCGACCACGCGGTTATATGCGGAAGCGGCCTGCTCGGACAGCAGGTCCTCTCCATCATAGCTTTCGAGTGTGGCGGAATAGGATCCGGCGGGAACGGAATTGCCTGCGCTGTCCGTCCCGGACCAGATGAACTCGGTGCTGCTGGGGGATGCCGGGACGCGGTTGATAACCGTCCCATCGGCGTTGCGAACCACAAACGTTGCTGATTTCGCGGCTGCGTCGGGTTGCGCGAACAGTTTGACTGGTGCCCCGTCAAACTGAAACGCCGAGGCCGACCGCACATCCATTCCGATCCAGTCCGCAAGTCGTTCCAGCCCGACATTGTCCATCGACGCGGACAGGCCGGATAGCAACGCGTTGGTTTGAACTTGCTGCTCGACCATTGAAAACTGGGCCAGTTGCGACGCGTATTCGGATGAATCCAACGGCTCCAACGGGTCCTGGTTTTTTGCCTGAGCGGTTAGCATTTGAAGGAACGTCTCAAAATCCGATGCGATTCCCGTTGCCCGAGTCTGAGTCGCCTGTGTCTGAGCGCCGGGTTGTATGGTCGATGGGGTCGGGTTGATCATGTCATAGCCTTATGTCGATGCGCCCAGCCGCCCCTACGCGCGATGGGGCCTGTGCGGTTGCGGGAAAATGGGCGTCCTGCTCCGGCTCAAATGGCGAATGGGTCCGGTCGTCATGATCATTCTGGTGGGCGTCGGATGAAGTTCCCAAATCGAATGACAGATCGCCAAAGCCAAGGGCTCTGAATTCAGCCTCCAGAACCGAAATGTGACGGCGCATGAAGTCGAGTGTTTCCGGGCGCTCGGCCGCGATTGTCAGGTGGACGCCATCGTCGCGGCCGTTCAGAACAATGGAAACGCGCCCAAGTTCCTCTGGGTTCAAGGCGATTTCAATGGCCCCTGTCTGCGGTCGTGCATGTATGACGGCGGCCATCTGCCCTGCGATGGCGCGAGCCATTTCAGCACGCGCGTTTGACCCAAATGCATGCGTGGCCGAGGTGGATTCTCGACCGGTCTGCAAAGGGGAATTGTCCCTCAGGTGCTGGGTATCCTCAACGTCTGGAACCTCAGCTTCGGCTTGGGTTTCCTGTGTCGCCATCAATTGCATTTGGACGAAGGGTTGAGCCGTGCCCGAAGCGGCCGGGGTCTTGTTCTGTGGCGTGCCGCTTGAAGTGTCCCGGTTTGGAAGTGCGTCCGTTTTTGGCAGTTCAGCCAGCGGGGGGGCATTGCGGTCAGGGGTGGGTGGCACCCTGAACCCGGAACTGCGTAAGGGCCGGCTCTCCGTAGAAATCGGCGCGTTACGCCCCTCATTCGCCGTTCGGACAAGCCGAACCGCTGGTGCAGGATCATTTTCAGAAATTTCAAAGCGGCCTTGGGGGGCGCCACCCCCCGCAAGTTCCCCTGTGTTTTGTTGGCCCGAAACAGATTTGTCTGATTGGTCGCTGACAACACGAGCGGCAAGGGTGTTACCCGGAGCTTCGCCCTTTGGTTCGAGCAATGAAACTTGCCGCAGCCCGGAATCTGGAGCGGCCACGATATTCGGTGTTGTGTCCGCAGGCCCGTCATCTTCGACCGGTTCCGATGGGTCCGATTCTGTTTCCTGAGCGGGTAATTCAGGCGTCTGGGTGCCTTCAGCCTGTTGTTTGATTTGTTCGTCCAATACGGCTTCAAACGATCCTTCCGTTTTTTGCTCAGACGGGTCCGCGGACGTTCCGGGGGGCTTGGCAGAGGGGGTGGGCGAGGCGATCGCCGTCAAAAGAGGGTTGGGCATTTTGCTCCGACTCCGGTTGTGTGACCCGAAATCTGACCGCAGGAAGTTACGTTTATTTTAACCGCTTTCACCTTTGATCGACAAAGTTCGATGCAAATTTCGGAGAAAGCTATGAAAATACCCGCACCCGTTCCCAGAGCGATAGCCCCGTCCACGGTTGAAAGACTGCAAACCGCAGCTGTTGAGCTTGAGGCTACTTTTCTGGCCGAGATGTTGAAATCCGCAGGTCTGGGCGACGGTCGCCAATCCTTTGGAGGTGGGGCCGGTGAGGACCAGTTTTCGTCCTTATTGGTTCAGCAGCAAGCGCGTCAGTTGGCCAAAGCCGGCGGCGTCGGTCTGCAAGATGTTCTGTTCCGGTCCATGATGGAGAAAGCCGATGCCGAGTAAATCCGAGACTGATCTGATCAGGTCACTAGAAGAGGTTCTGGACCTGGAGCGAAACGCGCTTGTGCAGGGTGATCTGGATCAATTGGGCCAAATGATGCCCGAAAAGGAAAAGTTGATTGGCGCGCTCAACCAGTTTCCGGTTCGGGAAAGCGAAGAACTGGTCCGGCTTCAGAAGAAAGTTGAAAGGAATCAGTCGCTTTTAAACAGTGCGGCGGACGGGATTCGGGCGGTTGCGGACCGTATGGCAGAACTCCGCCGTGTCCGAAATGAACTCAGCACCTACAGCGCTGACGGGCAACGCAAAGGCTTTGCGGTTCGTAGCAATGCCAAGTTGGAGAAACGCGCATAGCCGCTGGTTTGATTCAAATCTGAATTTTCCAGATCGCGGGCCTTAGCACTCCGTTAGGGGATCGGCGGCAAAGGTGGCGACGCACCTGAAACAACAGGTGGCGCGAACAGCCGGACGGCGGAACGCATTGATCAGAACGACGTCAAAGCCCGCAGGTGATGCGGGGTCAGCATGGGCGCAAAGGGCCCGAATGGAAAAAGGAAGAAGCTATGTCCAGCATTCTGACCAACAATGGCGCAATGGTTGCGCTGCAAACCCTGAAGTCGGTCAACAAGAACCTGGCGCAGACCCAGAACGCGATCTCGACCGGTAAGGACGTTGCCACGGCCAAGGACAATTCGGCAGTCTGGGCGATCTCGAAAGTCATGGAATCCGACGTAAAAGGGTTCAACGCGATCAAGGACAGTCTGGCGTTGGGTGAATCGACCGTTGCGGTGGCCCGCAATGCCTCGGAAACCGTGACCGACCTTCTGAACCAGATGAAGGGCAAGATCGTCGCGGCGCAGGAAGACAACGTGGATCGTGGAAAGATCAATGATGACGTAACCGCTCTGCGAGATCAGATCACCGCTGTTGTGGGCGCGGCCCAGTTCAACGGGCTGAACCTGGTCAACGGGTCTGTGGCCTCGGCTTCGATCCTGGCCTCGTTGGACCGTGACTCGACGGGTGCTGTGACGGCTTCATCAATCACTGTTTCAGGGCAGGATTTGTCGGTTGGTGGGTATACGGCCAATGACATCTTCTCGGGCAGCTCGGCAGGTGCCTCGGCCAATGGTGATACTGTTGCGATCGCTTTGGATGGTGCTGGTGGTAACGAGCAGATCGAAATTGCTGAAAACGGCGTGGCCTTCGCTGCGGGGGACAGTGTCAGCCTGACCGTTGGAGATCGGACCGTATCCTACACCGTGACCGCAGATGATGCGGCGGCGACAACCACCGCTGACATTGTTGCCATTGCCCTGAAAGGCAAGGTTGATGATCTGGGTATCGCCGGTTTGACCGTGGATTATGATAGCGGCACGCCGGGGACTCTCGATTTCACCAACGCTGGCACCAATGACCTGACGGTCAGCGGCCAGTTCGCCAATGCGGGTTCCGGCGGTCTGGGTGCGCTGACAGGTATTGACGTTTCGACCGCAGCGGGGGCGACGGCTGCTTTGGGCACCATTGAAACGCTGATCGACACGGCCATTGACGCGTCGGCGGCCTTTGGTTCGTCGCAAGGCCGGATCGAGACCCAGAAAGAGTTCATCTCGAACCTGGCAGATTCCTTCAAGTCCGGTATCGGCTCGCTGGTGGACGCCGACATGGAAGAGACTTCGGCCCGACTGCAGGCCCTGCAGGTGCAGCAGCAGCTGGCCACACAGTCGCTGTCGATCGCAAATCAGGCTCCGCAGTCGATCCTGTCGTTGTTCCGGTAATCGAAAGACCTTGGTCGGGGCGTCATAAGGCGCCCCGGCTCTGATTGCCAAAAGACGGACTATTGGAAGGATTTCAAGTGACACCGCAAACCCTGGCGCACCGCGCCTATGCTCAAACCGCGGCTCCGACACGTACGCCACGCGATACCGAATACGAGGCCATTTCGAAAATCACGCATCGCCTCAAAGCTGCCGCCGCCCGGCAGAAATCCGACTTTGGCGGGTTTGTTCAGGCGCTGCATGAAAACCGTCGATTGTGGTCGGTCCTGGCCAGCGGTGTCGCGGATTCAGAAAATGCGCTTCCAAATGAGTTGCGGGCACGGATTTTCTATCTGGCCGAGTTTACCGAGCAGCACAGCAGCCAGGTTCTGGGCAAGAAAGCTACTGTCGATCCCTTGTTGGAAATCAACATGGCCGTTCTGCGCGGCTTGCGGCAGATGAGGGCAACCTAATGGGTGGGCTGGTTCTGAAGCTCGCCCCGAAAGAGCGAGTGTTGATCAACGGGGTCGTTGTGGAAAATGGTGATCGGCGCAGCCGGTTTTCAATCATGACACCGCAGGCGAATGTCTTGCGTCTGCGCGACGCCATCCACCCGGACGAGGTCAATACGCCCGTACGCCGTGTGTGCTATGCCGCGCAGCTTGTCTTGTCAGGGGACATGGAGCCTGAAGACGCAAGGCAGCAATTGCTGCGCCGCGTGGAAGAGCTAAGCCAGGTGTTCACGGATGCTGACAGTCGCAAGGTCCTCGCGGAAGCCACCGATGCGCTGCTGGCTGAGCAGTACTACAAGTGTCTCAAGGCTCTTCGCGCGCTTCTTCCAAGGGAAGAGCGGCTGATGGCTTACCAGCAATGACTTTCCAACCTGTTGTACCGTCCGGCGGCATTGTGGGGTGGCGCTTTCTTCAGCGTAGTTATGACGCACAGCTAGAGAGTTTTTCCGCGTCGGCGGCGAATGAACGAGAAACCCGGTACTTTCTGGAAAACATCGGGAAGGTTCAGACAGCCGAAGATCTGGTCTCGGACCGCCGGTTGCTGCAGGTGGCGCTGGGGGCGTTCGGTTTGGAAGGGGATCTGAATAACCGTTTTTTTATTCAAAAAGTGCTGTCTGACGGCACATCCGCCGAGGACGCGCTGTCCAATCGGTTGTCGGACAAACGATATCGCGAATTTTCCGAGGCTTTCGGTCTGGGTCCAGGCGAAATTCGCCGGACCGGTCTGCAGAGTTTCATGGAAGATATCGCGCAGGACAACGTGGTTTCACGGTTTGAGGTCGCAGTGGGTGAGCGTGACGAGACAATGCGCATTTCGCTTTATGCGCAACACGCGCTGGCGGAATTGGCTGTTCAGGAAAGTGGGGCTGACACCAAGTGGTTTGACTTGATGGGCTTGCCGCCTTTGCGCAGCATGATGGAAACGGCGCTTGGCCTTCCTTCAAGTTTTGCCCAGTTGGATATCGACAAACAGCTTGCTGAGTTCAAGGACAGGTTAAAGGGCCTAACCGGTTCAGATGACCTGTCGCAATTTTCGGATAAGGCAGCGGTCAATCGGCTGACGGACCAGTTTTTGGCGCGAAGCCAGATCGCACAGCTCCAAAGCACGATATCACCCGCACAAACCGCCTTGATCCTTCTTGGGGGCTGACACGGACACAGGACCACGGCGCATGGTTTGCGGCCAAACGAGCCCTACAGTCTTTTCCGCATTGGCTCACCGCCGAAATGCCTTAACTTACCGCCGGGTCAGGAATTCAGCACGGCATCCGCCGAAGTTCTGAGCGCGTAGGACGACACGGGCTGCGAAACATTGTGAAGCTTGATGTCTCCAAGCGGCACCGCGTCCGCGCAGGCGGGTACGATGTCAGCCGATACGACGATCCGGTGGTCCACCGTCTTGCCATATTCGCCGAGCCGCGCCGCAATATTCGCGGCTTGCCCAATCACGGTAAAGTCCAGCCGTTCGCGCGAGCCGACATTGCCGTATGTCACGCGCCCATAGGCAACACCGATTGAACAGTCGCAATGCGGGTCAGAGCCTGCCTGACGCAGGTCGCCCAGCTTCTCGACGATTTCAACGGCCGTGCGCTGCGCGTTGCTGCGGGCCGTCATTGCATCGTCACCTTCCGGAAAGACGGCCAGAACCGCGTCGCCGATGAATTTCAGAACTTCGCCGCCATTTTCGTGCACGATATCCGAGACGGTGTCGAAAAAGTCATTCAGCAGGACAATATAGTCCGTGCGCCCCAGCCGCTCTTCCAGACTTGTGGAGTTGCGAAGATCGCAAAACATAATGGCCGCGTCGATTTCGTCACCATCGCCACGCCGAATTTCGCCCCCCAGAACGCGTGCGCCCGATCGCTTGCCGACATAGGTCTCTAGCAGAACCTGCGCGTTTTCCCGCTGCATGAAGACTTCGTAGAACCGTGCAATGACCGACGAGCATTCAAACACCAACCCCAGATTTTCCGTCGTGAAGCCATCGGGGTGATCGCACGTTAACGTCAGAACATTGGTGCGGCCGTCCGAGAAGGGAAGCGGCATTGCGACATAGTCGGTAGCACCCTTGGCGCGCAAATCCTCCATGATCGGAAAGCTGTTGTGGGGGTTGTCGTCATTCAGCCGCTGACGCACGCCCCCCAGACCGTTCGACACATGCCGAAGCGGGCTGTTGATATAGGCTGGGTGATCGTGAATTTCATATGTAGGCACATTGGTCGAGATTTCGGCCACACCCTTTTCCCAGATATAGTGTTTTCCGGCGATCAGGGGGTGCAGCGACCAGACCAGAATGCTGAGGCGTTGAATCGCTATCCCATGCTCCAGCATCTTCTCGGCCAGCGCCTTGGTGAAGTCTTCTGAGGTCGTGATCTCGGACGCGCCGCGCATCAGCCAGTCAATCAAAGGGCCGCTGATATTGCCGTCATCGGGTGCCCGAAGCCGGTTTTCCCCCAGGTCGATCCGGTCATAGGCTGAGGGCAGGAACCCGATATGACCCTGAATCGCTTTGCTTTCTGGCAAAGCTTCTTCATAGGCCCAGACGCTGTTTGCCACGCGTTGTCCATCTAATACGACGTCGTGATAGGTCGCGGTCCCTTTGAACGGACAAAAGGTCTGCAACTCTGTCTCTTCTCCAAGATCCACATATACGTCTTCGCGGGGAATATAGATCGTTGGGGGCAGCCGGGTTTCATACATGACCTTGGCGTTGTCGCTTTGGGCCAAAAGCAAATCGCCACGGTAGATCGTGACGGAATCGTTCAACGGTTCGACCGAAATTCGATACCCTGTGGATTGCGGTGTGGCGTGGACGTTCATGATCAACCTCCGTGGCACGGGTATCCTAATAATGGGCTTTTGATCCCGAATTTCCAAGGGGCAAGGATGACAGTTTTCCACACAACCAATGTGCGAACCCGTTTGGTCAGACCATCTGAATCACATCTTTGTCGATCGACAGCATGTAGCCTTTCTTGGCGATATTCTTGACCAGCAACTCGCTGACCATCTGGTTACCCAAGGCGTCGCGCAGCCGTTTGATCCGCGTCGCGCCGGCGGCCTCTTCGCAATCAGAGGCGTCTTTGCCGGATATGACCGCCTCGATCTGGGCACCGGACAGCATTTCGTCGTCCAGTCTGGACTCAGCCAGAACCGCCAGCGTTTCCATCGCGGCAGGTGTCAGCTTGAAGTCCATATTGTTCAGATAGACGGTGTTTTCTTCGCGGCTGATCAGCAACGAGGTCACCTGAATGCCCGTCCTTTCGATCTGGGCCATCCGCCGGTTCAGCAGCACCAGCATCACCAGAAACACGAGCGCCGTAACCAGCATGGTGCTGGCGAAGACCAGCAAAACAAATATGACCATCCGGTAGCTGGACAGAGTATCCGCAAAGGCCGTTCCCGATTGCGCGAGGATTTCCAGCAGGCGGATCTCGGCCTGAGAGGTCAGGTCGCTTTCGATGAACAATCGCTCAACACGCGCATTGAAGGCGTTGGCGTCGGGCAAGGTCCAGAACAGAAAAACGGCTGCCGTTATCAGGATCAAGACGATCGCTGCGATGCCAACCCCAACCAGCCGTGTCCCTGATCGCCGCGCCTCAGTAACGGAGATAGAATTTTCCGGCATTGGCCTTCCTTTTGTCCAACCCATCCGGCCCAAACACCGACATCACGTTCAGCAAGGTCCATCCTGACCCGCGCAGGCGTTGCGCGACTTCTTTTTTTGCCTTGCCCTTGTCGCAGGCGGACACCTGCATGACGCCGTAATGTAATCGCAAGGGATTGTCCTGTTTGGCTTTGTAATCGGCATAGCAATCCGCCGCGGATGCGGCGGTGCCGACCGATATCAGGGCGCAGACAGCCAGAGAAGAGAAGATCTGTTTCATAGGCTGCATCCTGCGCATGGCTGGTCGCGATATTCAATAACTCAAGGGGTTTTGGGGTGCTGATATTTGATAACACCGGCCCGTTATTGCGTGTCTTTCAGGGCTGCGACCAGTGTTGAGGCAAGGAAAACGGCCACCGCGCCGGATCGCCCCACCACTTGGAAAAGGACAAATATCATGCACCGGAAATTCATTGCTCTGATTCTGGCCACGGCAATTACCATCACCGGCGTTTCTGTGTCTCAGGCGCGGGCCGCAGATGCCAAGGACATACTCGGAGGATTGGCCGCCATCGCGCTGATCGGCGCCGGTGTCCATTATTATAACAAGGAGAAAGACAAAGAACGCGCCAGCCGGAACCGGGCGCCGGTCTACAAGGCCAAGCCCGACCCGTCCTATTATCCGGTGCGTCCGCTACCGGGCCGTGTTGCCAAATACGATTTGCCGCAAAAATGCCTGCGCACGTTCGACAGGTATTCGGCCAAGCGCCCGTTGCTTGGGCCAGGTTGCCTGAACAAGCACTACAAGTACGTCAAAAGCCTGCCGCAAGAGTGCAAGGTCGGTTTCTGGAACGGCCAAAAGGTCAAGCGTGCCTATGAGCCCGCCTGCCTGCGCCAAAAAGGATACCGCGTGGTTTACCAGTAATCGCTTTCGAGCAGGAGCGGCGTCACAGAAGCGCCGCGGGGAGGGGGCAGCGCAGTCTGCCCCTTCCTTTTTGCTTGCGGTTGGCCTTGAAACGCGGTCTTTCCAAGGCATGACGAAACCTGATTACGAACTGGAACAGGCCGCCGTTGCGCAGGGCTACATACGGATCGCAGGCGTGGATGAGGTTGGCCGTGGCCCGTTGGCAGGCCCGGTGGTTGCAGCGGCCGTGATCCTGAACGCCGATGACATTCCCGAGGGGCTGAACGATTCAAAGAAACTGACAGCGAAGCGCCGTGCCGGTCTGGATATTGAAATACGCGCGCGGGCCGAGTTCGCAATTGCCGAAGCAACGGTTTCAGAGATCGACGAACACAACATCTTGCGTGCTTCGCATCTTGCGATGGAACGGGCGGTGGCCGCGCTGGACCCGCCGCCGGACTATCTTTTGATAGACGGGAACTTGATTCCGCGTGGGCTGACGATCCCCTCTCAGGCCGTTGTTAAAGGCGATGCGCATTCGGTGTCGATTGCAGCCGCATCAATCATTGCGAAAAACTGGCGCGATCAGGTGATGGTGGATTTGGCGCAACAGCATCCCGGCTATGGATGGGAGACAAACGCCGGATATCCGTCAAAACAACACAGCGAAGCGCTGCAAAATCTTGGTGTGACCCCACATCATAGGCGTTCGTTTAAACCCGTACACAATATCTTGTATCAAGAGTAAATCGTAAGTCGCTGATTCAAAAAAGAAATTGACGGCGAATCGTCTTTGACTCATCCTAGTCTCAACCAAATGAGCGCAAAAGCGCCGTGGACACTTGAGGCAGTGATATGACGACAACCACCAAAAAGGGCGCAAAAGCGCTCCCTTTAAACACGATTCTATCCGGGGACTGCATCGAAGCGATGAGCAGTCTGCCTGAGGCGTCGGTTGACCTGATCTTTGCGGATCCGCCCTATAATTTGCAGCTGAAAGGTCAGTTGCATCGCCCCGACAATAGCCAGGTGGATGCGGTTGATGATCATTGGGATCAGTTTTCCAGCTTTGCAGCCTATGACCAGTTCACCCGCGAGTGGCTGAAAGCGGCGCACCGGTTGTTGAAACCCAATGGCGCGATTTGGGTGATTGGCTCGTATCACAACATTTTCCGTGTGGGTTCGGCCCTTCAGGACGCGGGATATTGGATTTTGAACGACGTGGTGTGGCGCAAGTCGAACCCGATGCCGAATTTCCGTGGCAAGCGGTTCACCAATGCGCATGAGACGATGATCTGGGCGTCCAAGCGTGAAGGCGCGAAATACACGTTCAATTATGAGGCGCTGAAGGCGCTGAACGAAGGTGTGCAGATGCGCAGCGACTGGGTGCTGCCGATCTGCACCGGACATGAACGCCTGAAAGATGAAAACGGCGACAAGGCGCATCCGACACAAAAACCGGAATCGTTGTTGCATCGGGTACTGATCGGCTCGACCAACCCCGGTGATGTGGTGCTGGACCCGTTCTTTGGTACTGGCACGACCGGGGCCGTGGCCAAGATGCTGGGGCGTGAATTCATCGGGATCGAGCGCGAGGAAAGCTATCGCAAAGTGGCCGAAAAGCGCATCGCCAAAGTCCGCAAATTCGACCGCGAAGCGCTGGAAGTCAGCGCCAGCAAACGCGCCGAGCCGCGCGTGCCGTTCGGCCAACTGGTCGAACGCGGCATGCTGCGTCCGGGTGAGGAACTGTATTCCATGAACCAGCGCCACAAGGCCAAGGTCCGCGCCGATGGCACGCTGGTGGGCGATAACGTCAAAGGCTCGATCCATCAGGTCGGGGCGCATCTGGAAAACGCGCCATCCTGCAACGGCTGGACATATTGGTGCTTCAAGCGCGACGGAAAGACCGTACCGATCGACGTGCTGCGTCAGCAGATCCGGTCGGAGATGCATAACTGATTTCACGAATACCGCCGGTGCCTGTGGCCTGACACAAGGCACTAAGCCTTGCCCCGCCGATCTCGGCGGGGTCTTTTGTTTTTCGCATTTCCCTTTCGATCTGAGACTTCTAGGATGTGCACCGCACCGAAGGAGTCTCAGCCATGTCGGACACCGCAGCCAGTGAATCTCGGTTCAGTCGATTTTTTGTGACGCGCCCGGATCGCTACGATCTGGACAACAAATATACCGAAGCCGCGTTGGAACGGCACAAGCGTGAAGGGCTGGAGCTGGCTGTCAGGGCGCGTTGGATCGCCATGGGTCTGACGGGAATTTTGTTGATCTTCCTGAACCCGCAATGGGAAGTGATGTGGTATCATTTCATCCTGCTTTTGATCTGCGCGAATGGCTGGCTGATCCGCAAGGCAGGTCAGGTTGGGCAATCGCGTACCGAACTTCTGCTGATCTTTGTGGATCTTATGATCATGACCTTGGGCATGATCGTGCCCAACCCGTTCAGCGATGATGTGCGGCCCTTGGCCATGCAGTACAGGTTCGACAATTTTCAGTATTTCTTCATCATTCTGGCTGCGGGAACGCTGGCCTATTCCTGGCGCACGGTTGTTGCGATCGGGTCGTGGACCGCATTGGTGTGGACGGCGGGCTGGCTGATTGCGTGGTGGGTCTCGACCCCGATTCCGGGCATAAGCGAGCGTGTCGCGCAGGCTTTGTCAGGCTACCCTGACGTTGCTGAACTGCTTGATCCCAACAGCTTTATGCCGTCGCAGCGGGTTCAGCAGGTGATCGTGTTTGTGATGGTCGCCGTGACGCTTGGCGTCTCGATGCGGCGTCTCAATCAATTGTTGTTAACCAATGCGGGGCTGGAGCGTGAGCGTGCAAACCTGTCCCGGTATTTCTCGCCAAACGTGGTCGATCAGTTGAGCCAGAATGACGAACCTCTCAAACAGGTGCGCAAGGAAAACATTGCGGTTCTGTTCATTGATATTGTCGGGTTTACCAAATACGCCGCCGGGCGCGATCCTTATGAGGTGATCGAGGTTTTGCGCGGTTTTCACGCCCGCATGGAGACCGAGGTCTTTCGGCATCACGGGACGTTGGACAAGTATCTGGGCGACGGGTTGATGGCCACGTTCGGCACTCCGGTTCCAACCCCGCTGGACGCCACAAACGCCGTGGCCTGCGCCCGCGATATGGTGCGTGTTGTTGACCGTTGGAACGTCGAGCGGAAGCGTCAGGGTGAGCCCGAGATTCAAGTGGGTATTGGTGTCCACTATGGATCGGTCGTTCTGGGTGACATCGGCGCAAACAGGCTGGAGTTCGCAGTCATCGGTGATGCGGTCAACGTAGCCGCCAAGCTGGAGGCATTGACCCGCGAGTTTGGCGCGCGCGCTGTTCTGAGCGATGCAATAAACGTGCAATTGCAAGAGGAAGGCCAAAACCTGCCGGAATTGATGGAAGGTTTTGCCAAGCACGAAAACCAGACGGTACGCGGTGTCGAAGTGCCGATGGATGTTTGGGTGCTATAGGGTCGGCCTCCCGCCGAATTCATATGCGTCCAAGATGCAAATAAATTCGTTGGGCCGGGCAGCGCGCTGATGCGCGCTGCGGTCAGGCCCTTGGCAAAGGATTTCGCGACGCGTTGTAGGGCGTCCAATCGGTGATTTCGGGATAGTATTGCCGTCGCCAGGCCCGAACCCGCGGGTTCATGACCCGGCGCCAAAGTGGTGGCACCATTGCGGCGACTGTCATCACCGGATAGCCAAATGGAAGTTGCGGCGCGGTGTCTTCCGAATGGTGCTGCAACAGCGGGAACCGGCGGTTGGGTTTGTAATGGTGGTCCGAGTGCCTTTGCAGGTTGATCAGCAGCCAGTTGGATGCCTTTTGCGATGCGTTCCACGAATGGCGCGGCAGAACTTGTTCGTATTTCCCATCGCCCAAATGTTTGCGGGTCAGGCCGTAGTGTTCGACATAGTTGACCAGCTCGAGCTGCCAGGTGGCGACGCCTGCCTGAACCAGAAACAGGGCCAAGCCCGACCAGCCGCCAATCAGAAATGCCAGCAACAGCATCCCGCCCTGCAAGGTCCAGTACCGCCAAAAAGGATTGGCGAGGTCGGTCCAGGGGCGGTCTTTGCGGGCCAGCTTGTCCTTTTCGGCGCGAAACGCCGATACAAGGCATTGCCACAAAACGCGGGGGTAGAACCGGTGAAACCCCTCGTTATAGCGCGCGGTCACGGGGTCCCGCGGGGTGCCGACATAACGGTGATGGACCAGCAGGTGTTCGGACCGGAAATGCGAATACAGCACCATCGCCAAAAGGATGTCGCCCAGCCAGCGTTCCAGTCGGCCCTTTTGGTGCATCAATTCGTGGCTGTAGTTGATGCCGATCGTGCCTGAAAGGACACCCATGCCAAAGAACAGGCCGATTTTTGACAACGACGACAGGTGATCTGTGTGCGTTGCGTACCAGATCAAGCCATAGAGCGTCAGGAACTGCGCCGGAACCCACGCCTTGGTCAACAGGATGTACCACTGCAGTGTAACGTCAGAGGTGTCGGGGTCTGCGTTCCCCAGCTCAAGCCCTGTCAGCCGGTCCAGTAATGCAAAGGCCCACCAGGTCGACAGCGGCACCAGCAAAACCCACCATCCGCCCGCAAAGGCGGTAATCCAGATCAGCGGGATCAGCAGGAAAGCCACCCAGAACGGGAGGGCGGATTGCCAGCGGCTGAGGGTTTCTGCTGCGATCATCGAGGGGCTCCGAACGATTGCGCCAAGATTAGTCCTAGTCCGATATTGCGCACAATGGGTTACCGATTGCGCCAGAGGTCATGCGCCTTGCGCATAACGGTTGGCAGATCGCTGGGTTTAAACCTGTGTTTTTCCACCACAAGCAGGTTATTCGGAAGCAGCCCTTGGGGAAGGGGGGCGGTCCAGATGTACAGGACAAGATGGAAATGGGTGAACGTGTGGCGCACCTCACCCGAAAGCTGCTGCCATTCTGCTTGAAACGGAGGGGATTTCTCGGGCGCATCGGTCCAGTCCGAGCCCGGCCAGCCCAACATGCCACCCAACAAGCCCTTGTCCGGTCGCCGTTCCATCAGCATGTCGCCATTCAAGGCCTGAGCAATATAGATATGCCCGTATCGTGTTGGTTTCGGTTTCTTGGCTGTCTTGCGTGGCAGGTCAGCCTGAGTTCCGGTCCTGCGCGCCGGGCAGGGATCGCGCAAAGGGCAAATACCGCAGGCCGGTGACTTTGGCGTGCAGATGGTCGCCCCCAGATCCATCACCGCCTGCGCATAGTCGCCGGGTCTGCTGTTGGGCGTCAGCAAGGCGGCACGTTCCTTCAATACCGGCTTTGAACCCGGAAGGGGCTCGTGAATATCAAAAAGGCGGGACATGACGCGTTCGACATTTCCGTCGAGCACAGTTTCGGGCCGGTCAAACGCAATCGCTGAGATCGCGGCGGCGGTATAGGGACCAATGCCGGGCAGTTTCAGCAGGGCGTCATAGGTGTTCGGGAACGTACCATCGTAGTCATCTGTTATCACGCGCGCGCATTTGAGCAGGTTGCGGGCGCGCGCATAGTAGCCCAGCCCGGCCCACTCACCCATGACTTGATCGTCGGGCGCTGATGCCAGGGCCTGAACCGACGGCCAGCGGGTGGTGAAGCGCAGAAAATAGTCGCGCACGGCAGCAACCGTGGTTTGCTGCAACATCACTTCGGATAGCCAGACGCGATAGGGATCAGGCAGCACCCCGGTGACCCGGTCCGCCGGCCCAACCCGCCACGGCATTTCCCGCGCATGGCGGTCATACCAGGCCAACAATTCTTCGCTTACGTTCAAATCGGCAGAGTCACGCAAGTTTTATGTATCTCCGTGTCGGGTTTCGCTGGCGCCCAGTGTCCTGCCCTTTACAATAGCGGCGCAGGAGTTGGAAACCAGATGCAGCGCAGACGTTCTTCGACCCGCGGGTTCAAACGCACCGCGACATTGCTGAACGACCAGATCAGGCACGCCGGTGAAAGCCGGGGGTTCGCTGTGACGCGTCTTTTGACCCATTGGGCTGAAATCGTGGGGCAGGACATGGCTGCGATCGCACGGCCCGTGAATGTGGGCTACGGAAAAGGCGGGATGGGGGCCACGCTGACTGTGCTGACCACCGGGCCGCAGGCCCCGATGCTGGAAATGCAGAAGGAACAGTTGCGCGGTAAAGTGAACGCGGTCTACGGCTATAACGCCATCAGCCGGGTGCGCATCACGCAGACAGCTCCGACCGGATTTGCCGAGGGGCAGGCCAGTTTCGACCACAAGCCGAAAACGCAAAAACCCAAGATCGAACCAGAGATTGCGGCCGAGGCGGACCGCGCCGCGCGGGATGTTCACGACGGTGATCTGCGCGCAGCCCTTGAACGTCTGGGCCGTAACGTATTAACCAAACAAAAACGCTGAGAAAGGGCCCAGACATGAGCCGTATTGCAACCGGAATTTGCGCGGCTGTCGCCATAGCCGCTGGCGGCTATTGGCTGTCGCTGTCCAATTCAAACTCTGCCTATCCGCTGATCAGCAGCGCCGAAGCGCAAGAGGCTGATCTGGACACATCGACCATCGTGGAAATGACGCTGGGCGCCGAAGATGCGCCGGTCGAGATCATCGAATACGCATCCTATACCTGCCCGCATTGCGCCAATTTTCACACTGGGCCGTACAAGCAACTGAAAAAAGACTTTATCGACACCGGCAAGGTCAAGTTCATCTATCGCGAGGTGTATTTTGACCGCTATGGCCTGTGGGCCTCGATGGTGGCGCGCTGCGGCGGGCCCGAGAAGTTCTTTGGCATTTCCGACCTGATCTATGAAGGCCAGTCGGAATGGACCCGCGCCGGTGGCCCGGCCGAGATCGTGGATGAGCTGCGCAAGATCGGGCGTCTGGCCGGGATCGACAATGATCAGTTGGAAGCCTGCCTTCAGGACGGGACGCGCGCACAGACGCTGGTGGCCTGGTATCAGGAAAATGCCGAACGCGATGGTATTCAGGCGACCCCGTCATTCCTTGTGAATGGCAAGAAGGTCGACAACCAGTCTTACGATGACTTCAAAAAGCTGATCGAAGACGAGCTGGGAAGCTAAGTCACGAAAGGGCCGGACTTCGGACCGGCCACAGATCACGGTGAAGGGGCGGCCTGTAGCAGCAATTGCCTGACTCGGTCGCCGTCGTTCACATTCAGACGCACCGGCAGGGTTATCACCTTGCTGCGAAACGCGGCAGGCAGGCGCACGGCATCCTTTTCCGTGGTAACCATCTGCGCGCCAAGCGCGCGCGCCTCACCTTCGAGCCGCGTCATCAGTGCGGGGGTCAAGGGCTGGTGATCGTCCAATGCTTCGGCCCGCAACAGGGTGGCACCCTGTTGGCGAAGGGTTGCGAAGAATTTTTCTGGATGTCCAATACCTGCAAAGGCCAGCACAGGCGTATCGGCCCAGTCCATGCCCGTTTGCAGGGGGACAACTGCACCCGTCGCGTGGGGTGCGGTCAGCGCGTTGCCCCAGTTATCCGCGAACTGTTTTTGCGCGTTTTGTTGCCCCAACGAAAGCACAAGATCCGCGCGTTTCAGGCCAATGTCGACGGGTTCCCGCAGGGGTCCTGCAGGCAGGCACAGACCGTTTCCAAATCCACGTTCCGCATCCACAACGATGATTGAGAAATCCTTGGCCACCGATGGATTCTGAAACCCGTCATCAAGCACAATGACAGTGGCGCCCTCGGCTGCGGCAGCACGCGCGCCGGCCGCGCGGTCCTTGGCGACCCAAACATCTGCAAATGCAGCAAGGAGCAGCGGTTCGTCACCAACCTCGGCGGCTGAATGTTTGGCGGGATCAACCCGAACGGGGCCATCCAGCGACCCGCCATGGCCACGGGTTACCACATGGGTTGTGTGCCACGCATCGCGCAACTGTTCGATGATCCAGATCACGGTCGGCGTTTTTCCCGTCCCGCCCGCATTCAGGTTGCCGACGCAAATGACGGGCACACCGGGGTTCAGACCCGGTCCCGAGGCAACCCGGCGCGCGGTGGCGGCCGCGTAGATGCGCCCTAGCGGGGACAGGATGCGCGCTCGCAGGGCCAGTCTGTCGGGGGCGGTGTTCCAGAAGTCAGGTGCTCGCATCATCTCAACTCCGCTGATCCAGACAATCCTGCACGATGTCGATCAGGTGATCCGCCTGAGGTGCGCCCTCGGTCACGATCTGCCATCCGGCCAAGGCCATGTCCGCCGCTCGATCCGGCGCCAGCAGTGCGACAACGGCATCGCCAAGCTCGGTCGCGGTTCTTACGGTTCGTGCGGCATTCGCTCGGTCCAGTTGATCGTATAGTTGCTGATGGCGATGCACAAATGGGCCGTGAATGACCGCAGACCCAAGGGCCGTTGCCACCAGCGGGTCCTGTCCGCCTGCGCCGCGTTCCAGTGAACTGGCCATGAAGGTCACGGGTGAGACACGTTGCCAAAGACCCAGATCTTCAGGCTCGGACGTCAGGATGACCTGAGTGGTGTCTTCGATAGTGCCGCCGTCGTCCCAGTTGATACAGCGCAGGTCCATGGATTCCAGACGTCTGTGCAACGGACCGGCTTCGGAAATGTCGGCGACGTGAAGAATAAGCGCCAGACGGGGCAGCATCCGCATGGCCTGACGATGCGCGCTGAGGACCGAGATGAACTCTTTGTCGCGCACCCATGCCGCCAGCCAGACCGGACGCCCTGAAAAGGCATGGGTCATCTCGATAAGCTCATCTTCGGGCCAGGGACGCGGGTTGGGACTGACGTGCAAAGGCGGAGAGACTTGGGTCTTGGACGACGACACACCCAGACGGCGAATATGTCGTACGACGTCTGGTGTGGTCGCAAGGATCGTGTGGAAACAGTCAAATGTGTACCGCGTGATATCCGGCAACCAACGCCCGCCGCGTGCGACCTTGATGTCGACTTCTGCCTCTATCAGGATCAGGGGAATACCCCGCTCGGACGCGCGAGTGATCAGGTTGGGCATCAGCCCGCCGCCAACCCAAAGCCCGATATCCGGGCGCCAATGATCCAGAAAAGCACGGGCGGCACCGGTTTGTTCCGCGGGCAGGTTGACCAGCGGAAACGCGCAGGCGTCCCATCTGGAAAGGTCAGCATCGGGTGGTGCGGACAGAACGATCGAGAGCGTGGGGCGCGATTGCAGCAACCGCTGACAAAAGTCGACAGCCGCGCGTTGCCGGTCCTGTGCGCCGACGTGAATCCATATCACCTCACCGTCCGGTCTGGGAATGTATGGGGCATCCGTCGCGTTGGAGACACCCCAGGACAGGATGCGATACGCAGCAAGGCTGAGCGAGCGCGGCTTGCTCATGGGGTGATCCCCGAGCCCCGTGGATCAAGCTGTTCAAACAGCTTGTCGTGAACGGCAGTGCCCGCCGCGATCACACCGGTTAGTCGGGGATGCGGGTTATTGAACCGCAACGGCTGTCCAGAACGGTCCGAACATACCCCGCCCGCCTCACGAATGATCAGATCTCCGGCGGCGATGTCCCATTCCCAGCTCGGGCGAAGCGTCAGCATCCCGTCGAACCGCCCTTGAGCGACAAGCGCCAGACGATAGGCCAGCGAAGGCCGATAATTGCGAAGGAAGTCCGGCGGGTGACCGTTCAGCCAATGGCGTGCATCCAGATTGGGTTTTGCCGCAAGTATTTCGGCGGACTTCAAATCAGTGACGCCTGATACCCGGATCGGCGCGCCGTTCAGCGTCGCGCCCTGTCCCTTGGCGGCCGCATAAAACAAGTCGCGCCGCGGCAGGTAGATCACCGCCGCCGTCACCTCGCCATCTTCCGCGATGGCCAGAGAATGCGCCCATGTGCGCGATCCTTCGGCAAAACTGCGTGTGCCATCAATCGGGTCGATGATGAACACACGGGACTTGCTCAGCCGATCCTGTGAATCCTCGGTCTCTTCGCTGAGCCAACCGTAACCGGGCCGGGCGGCGGGAAGATCCCGCTCGAGCATCGCGTTGACAGCCAGATCCGCCTCGGTGACCGGTCCTGCGCCATCCGGCTTGTCCCACCGACGGGCAGAACTGCCTGTGTAGCGCGTGGCGATCTTTCCAGCCTCCCGTGCGGCATCTATCAGCAGAGGCAGGTCAGTTGCCGGCAAGTGTCATTCCTTCGATCAACAAGGACGGAACCACACGGGACAGGTATGTCCGCGCGTCGTTTGCCGGAATGATCCGTTTGAGCATATCGCGCAGGTTGCCTGCGATCGTGCATTCGTTGACCGGATAGGCGATCTCGCCGTTTTCGATCCAGAAACCGGATGCACCACGGGAATAGTCGCCCGTGTTCGGGTTGATCGTCGATCCGATCATCGAGGTCACGAGCAACCCTGTGCCCATATCGCGCAGCAACTGTGCCCGGCTTTGATCCCCTTGTGTCAGGCTCAGGTTCCAGTTGCTGGGGGATGGTGGGCCGGATACGCCGCGCGCCGCGTTCCCGGTAGATGCCATATCAAGCTTGCGCGCGCTGGACAGGTCAAGCGTCCAGCCGGTCAGCGTGCCGTTTTCAACGATGGCCCTGCGTCGGGTGGGCAGACCTTCGGCATCGAAGGGGCGCGATCCTGAAATGCGCGGGCGGTGCGGGTCTTCGATCAGGGACAGGTGGTCGGGCAGAACCTGCTCACCCAGACAATCCGACAACCATGATGCGCCACGTGCGATGGCCGCGCCGTTGCTGGCCCCCAGAAGATGACCAATCAGCGATGACGAAATACGCTCATCAAACAGAACCGGATATGTCCCCGTTGCGGGTTGGCGGGCGCCGACCTGTTGCAAGGCGCGTTCTCCGGCGCTTTTGCCGATATCAGCCGGGCTGCGCAGGTCTGACTGGAATGTGCGGCTGTCGCCATCGTAATCACGCTCCATCCCGGTGCCTTCGCCCGAGATCGCAACGCAGGATGTGGATCGGCTGCTGCGCACGTAGCCGCCGGAAAACCCGTTCGTGGCGGCCAGATGGACCCGATGCGTCCCGTATGAGGCCGCCGCGTCAGACACTTGGGTCACGCCCTGAACAGAAAGCGCGGCTGCTTCGGCTGCAAGCGCGTCCTGCATCAGATCTTCGGCAGAAGGCTCAGCGGTCGGGTCAAAGAGCTCCAGTGCCTCGATGTCCCAACCCGTTGCAAGCTGGTCAGACTGGGCAAGGCCGGTATAGGGGTCCTCGGGCGCTTCACGCGCCATGGCAACGGCGCGTTCGGCCATGGCCTTCAGGGTTTCCGGACGGCTGTCCGAGCTGGAAACAATGGCTTGGCGTTTCCCAAGAAAGACGCGCAGCCCCAGATCGGTACCTTCTGACCGTTCCGCGTGTTCCAACGCCCCGCCACGTACCTCGACCGAGACCGAGGACCCGTCGAGCACGATGGTATCTGCTGCTTCGGCCCCAGCTTTTCGGGCGGTTTCCAGCAGGGCTTGGCTGATGTCTTCAGGTGTTCGGGTCATGAGGTCTCCGGTCTGTATATATTGGACCTAGCGTTGCACTGCGCTGCTCGCAAGACCTGAAGCCGGACAGCAGCGGTTCGGGAATTCAAACTATGGTGCAAATTGGCCCCAATGGGGATTTGACGGAACACCAAAGTCGACCGAACGCGGTACATTGTCTGAAATATTGGAAAGGGACCTGCCAGAACGAGCCTGTGCCGATATCGGTCAAACGACCCGAAGACCCGGCATTTGGGGCGAGAGAAGACCGGTTGACCTTCTCTCGCAAAAGGTCACTTGATGCGCTGACCATTGGCCGAAATCTGGCCGTCTTCGGTAAACTCGATTGTCGAGTTCAGCGTATCGGGCTCTTCGCCGGGCACAGCCATCAGACCCATCATCATGCGCGCGCCCATTGCGTCGCTGTCCGAAATCAGGCCCATACCGATGAGCTTGTCGATCAGCGTGTTCGCGCCCGTCAGCGTCAGGTTTGCAACCCCGGTCGGGTTCGGCAATCCGCCGAGTTCTTCGGTGTTGGTATTGTCGAAGGTAAAGTCGCCGTTGCCCGTCAGCTTTGCACCGACCAGCGATACCAGCAGTTCGTTGATCTTGAGAGAGTGCAGTTCGCCCGGTGCTTCTTCCGAGAATTCCAGCGCTTCAACGGCTTCGGGGTCGAAGAAGTTGGTCAGAATCTTGGCCGTGCCCGAAGTATCAATCGAAATCGTGGCCGGATCGCGCGGTAGGGCACCTGCCGGGTCAAACATGCTCCACAGGATGTCGGACATGGTGAAATCGGTCATGTTGATGGCAAATCCAAAGGGCTGGATCTCTTCGGACTGCTGCACGGGAAACTCGAACTTCAGCCCGGCATTGGCCATCGCAATTTCGATCGGGAAAGGAAGGTCAGCAGTTGTCACGGCCAGTTTTGCGCTGTTTTGCTCAACGTCATAGGCCAGTCGCTGCGCGTCAAAGCTTGCGGCAAAGCGACCGCCCTCGGACTCGCTGCCCAACGAGAACGCCTCGCCATCGCTGGTGCCCGCCATCGCGGTTGTGCCAGAGCCGTATGTGAACAGACCCGAAAACTCGAACCCCGCCCCATAAAAGGCTTGCGGGTCCGACATGTCAAAATCTGACGGGATCACGCTGGTGCCTTCAAAATCAAGCTGGTTGAGATTGCCGTCGATCTTTGCGGTTTCGTCGCTTTCTGGATCTTCGAATACCAGCCCATAGGTCAAACCAGCGGCCTTGAACGTCTGATCCACACTGCGGTTTTCGCCAACCTTCATCCGCGAGCTGCCGGTCAGGTCGGTCATTTCCATATTGGCGCCAAGGATGTCGCCGGGCATTTCTTCGCCATTGACGTCCACGCCGTCCAGCTTGATGCCAAGCGAGGCTGCGGAATAGTCGTAGGTCATGTCTTCGGGCGCGCCGGATGCAACCATCTCAAGACCGCTATGGGTGTAGAGAATATCGGCCGAGAATGTCTCGCCTTCACCCTCGCCCGATACGGTCATCGGGAAGCTTTCGGGGAAACCGATGCTGACAGTTCCGTCTCCGTTTTCGGTGAGGGTCATCTGCGGAACCAGCATCTGGAAGGTCGCGTCTTCCTCGGGCAGCGCCATCGCGACACTCATGTTGCTGATGCTCGTCACGTTTCCATCAACGGATTGGTCGCCGGACACGGTATACCCCATCTGGCTGAGGTAGGACTGCCAGTCGTTCCAGACATCCTGCGCGGTCAAATCGGCCAGCGCCCCCTGAGTCACTATGGCATAGGCAAATACTGCGCCGCAGCTACGGCGAAGAAAAACGGACATTACAGAACCCTTCTTGATTAATCTTGCGCGCATCGTCGTGTCTGTGGCGTCGGGCGTCAAGGGGCAAGGGGTGGACCCTTTCCCCCTTCGCGCGGTAGAGGTTCACACAATCTCAAAACAACGGAGGTACAGGGTTCACATGCAAGGGAAAACCGTACTGATTACAGGGGCAAGCCGCGGCATCGGGGCCGAGGCAGGGCGTGTTTTTGCCGCAGCCGGGGCAAACGTCGCTCTGGTCGCGCGCAGCCGCGATCAAATTGCAACCCTGGCCGAGGCGCTGGGCGAAAACGCACTGGCGCTGCAATGCGACGTAAGCGATTTTGCGCAGGTGGAACAAGCCGTTGCCGATTGCGTGGACCGGTTCGGCGGATTGGACGTTCTGATCGGGAATGCGGGTGTCATCGACCCGATCTTTCACATGTCCAGCGCCGATGTCGCGGCGTGGAGCACGGCGATCGACATCAACCTGAAAGGGGTCTTTTACGGCATGCGCGCAGCGCTGCCCGTGATGCGGGCCGCCGGTGGCGGTACGGTGCTGACCGTATCCTCTGGCGCGGCGTCAAACCCTATCGAGGCGTGGAGCCATTATTGCGCCTCGAAAGCGGGGGCGAAGATGTTGACCGAGTGCCTGCATCTTGAAGAAGCCATTCACGGCATCCGCGCGATGGGATTGTCACCCGGAACCGTCGCCACCGACATGCAGCGCGTCATCAAGGCCAGCGGCATCAACGCTGTAAGCCAGCTGGATTGGAGCGATCATATCCCGGCTGACTGGCCGGCTCGCGCGCTGCTTTGGATGTGTACCGAGGATGCGGATGAGTTTTTGGGAACTGAAATTTCGCTTAGGCGCGAAGACATTCGGCAAAGGGTAGGGCTGACGTGATCCAACTGACCAAGACGGGCGGATTGTGGACCGTCACTTTGAACAACCCGGACAAGGCTAACGCGCTAACCGGGGCCATGCTGACCGAACTGTGCGACATAGCCGAAAATGCAACCGACGCGCGTGCTTTGATCCTGACCGGTGAGGGCAAGGTATTCAGCGCTGGTGCCGATCTGGACGAAGCGCGCGCGGGCCTTGCGACCTCGGACCTGTGGGAAAGGTTGTCCGGGGCTATCGCTGCTTTGCCATGCCTGACGGTTGCTGCGCTGAATGGCACTTTGGCTGGCGGTGCCAATGGCATGGTACTGGCTTGCGATCTGCGCATTGCGGTGCCATCGGCCAAGTTCTTTTACCCGGTGATGAAGCTTGGGTTTCTGCCGCAACCTTCGGATCCACAGCGAATGGCGGCATTGATAGGCCCGGCACGCACCAAGATGATTTTGATGGCAGGGCAAAAGATCACTGCGGACGAGGCGTATTCCTTTGGTCTGGTGGATCGCGTTGTTGACCCCGACCTGCTGATGCAAACGGCGCATGAATTGGTTTCTGACAGCGTTCAGGCCAACCCCGAGATCGCGCAGGGTATCGCAAGGCTGTGCCGATGAGGTTATCTGCCCTTCGGTTGCACGTTTCCGATCCGGAACGTCTGTCGGCATTTTACAGCGATGTCCTTGGCATGACGGCCCAAGCTCAGGGCGTCTGCCAGCGTGTCGGCTATGGTGGCTCTGATGCCGACGTGGTCATGATGCCGGGTGGCGGCAAATACAGCCACGATCAGGGGCAACGATATTGGAAGATCGGTATAACCGTACCGGATGTGGATCTGGCCGCGGCCTTCCTGCGCCAAAAGGGGGTGGAGGTTTCGGATCCGAAGCAATTTCTGGATATCGGTTACATGTGCCATCTCAAAGACCCCGAAGGGTTCGTGATCGAACTCTTACAATGGGATTTTGAAGGCAACCGCCCGGACAATGCGGCCAATCCGTCAAACCCGTTTGCAAAAGCGTGTCTTGGTCAGATCACCTTGCGCACGGGCGATATCGCTGCCGAGGATGCGTTCTGCCGTGCGCAGGGGATGCGCTTGTTGTCGATGCAGGACGTCGCGCAATACGGGTTTGACCTGCATTTCTATGCGTTCACGGATGAAACGTCGCCAAATGCGGATGTATGGGCTGTCGAAAACCGCGAATGGCTTTGGAAAAGACCGTATACCACGCTGGAGTTCCAGCATGTTGCCGGCGGAACTTTCGTGCCCTCTCCGGACTATCGCGGGCTGGAGGTCAGCGGGCTTTCGTCCCCGGTACGGGACGCGTTCGGGGATCAAGTTTGGCCCGGTTGATTATCGCGCTCGCCTGCGGCCCGGCACTTTCGAGCGAAAACCGGGCGGGCGCTTACGGACCCAATTCAGGAATTTCTCCAGTCTTGGATGCGCGCGCAAAGCCTCTACCGTATTGAACTCGCGCGCCAACTGGCCTTCGGTCAGGGTTGCGTGGACTTCTTTGTGGCAGATCACGTGCAGTAAAACGGTGGGGCCACCCTTGCCCCCTTTGAGTTTTGGGATCAGATGGTGCAGGCTGCCGTCCCCATCCGGGATCGGACGGTCGCAAAGTGGGCAGATTGGATCAATTTCTGGCATGACTTGGCAAGAGTTGCGTCGGATGCGGCAGAAGGCAATAGGATAGAAATGGCACAGGCAGTTGTGATCGGGGCAGGGCCCGCTGGCCTGATGGCTGCGCAACAGCTTGCAGCGGCCGGTCATGACGTATTGGTGGCCGAGGCCAAACCATCGGTCGCACGCAAATTCCTGATGGCTGGGAAGTCTGGCTTGAATCTGACCAAGGATGAGCCATTCGAGGACCTGTTGCAGTCCTATGGACAAGCCGCCCGGTGGTTGCGTCCCATCCTGTCTGAATTTGACGCAACCCATGTTCAGGATTGGGCCCGTGACCTGGGGCAGGAGGTGTTTACCGGGTCCACTGGGCGTGTATTTCCAACTGCGATGAAAGCCTCCCCCCTGCTGCGCGCATGGCTGGGTCGGCTCGGGTCGGCTGGCGTCGAGATCAAAACGCGCTGGAGGTGGACCGGGTGGGAGGACGGGGCTCTGGTCTTCGAAACACCTGACGGCAAACAAAGTGTAAACCCGGATGCAACGATTCTGGCGCTGGGTGGCGCAAGTTGGGCGCGGTTGGGATCAGACGGGCAGTGGGCATCGTTTCTGGCGTCCAAAGGCGTTGCACTTGCCCCATTTGAGCCGTCGAATTCGGCCCTTTCGGTGGATTGGAGCCATCACATGCGCCCTCATTTCGGTGCGGCCCTGAAATCGGTTCAATGGATAGCCGGTGATATCGCCAGCCGGGGCGAAGCCACGATTTCCGCCAATGGGCTGGAGGGCGGAGGATTGTATTCATTGACCCCCGCCCTGCGCCACGGGGCGTCGTTGTTTGTCGATCTGACGCCTGATCTGAACACGTCGGTCCTGAAAGAACGCCTGTCTGCCAGAAAGTCCAAGACAACCGTGTCGCAGTGGTTGAAGAAATCACTGCGCCTGCCCCCTCAAAAAGTCGCGCTGTTCCACGAAATGACACAGGGTGAAGTTCTTGCGCCAGAGAAATTGATCTCTGCGATCAAACGCTTACCCATTCATCACGCCGGTCTGCGCCCCATGGACGAGGCGATTTCGACAGCCGGAGGCGTTGCCAGAGCTGCCGTGGACGACAGGCTCATGCTTACGTCTTTGCCGGGGGTGTTTTGTGCGGGCGAAATGCTGGACTGGGAGGCCCCAACCGGGGGGTATCTGCTGACGGCATGTCTGGCAACGGGGCGTTGGGCTGGCCGCAGGGCTTGCGAGTGGCTGGAAACTGGGCGCTAACGCGGCCGTGCAAGCATCGCCAGGCGGATCATTGCCCGTTCAACAAGTGCCATTGCCGGGGCCGTCTGACCTGCGGATCGCAATGTAAGGTCCGTATCTGTCAAAACGGTCAGGGCCGTCTGAAGTTTCGCAGCACCCCAACCTTGCGCCTGCCGGACAATGCGATCCCGGCGTTTGCCGTAGATCGGTGGGCGCATTTTGCCGATCCCCTGCGCCGCACCACCGGGGTCCGAGGCACACGCATACAACGTGCGGAAATGCCGAGTGGCGCCGATACACAACGCGACCGCATCAGTGCCCTGCGATTGCAACCTTCGGATCAGCGGACCGATCTCTCCGGCGCGGCCCTCGGCCACGACGTTGAGAACATCATCCAACGCGGCCTCGGTCGAGCGTGGGGCACAAGCTTCGATATCTTCGATTGTCAGTTCAGTTGCGTCGCCCGACTTGTAAAGCGACAGTTTTTCAATGGTTTGAGAGAAATCGCCGGGGCTGATGCCAGCAGCCAGCTCGGTCAGGGCCGACATGGAATCGCGAGGGATGTTCTTCACAACGGCTTGCGTCAGAACCCGCTCAATCTCGTTGCGCGAAGGCGGATCATCGTAAATTCCGGTCGCAAACGCCGCGTGATGGGCCTCGAACGCCTTGCGCATTTTTGAACTGGCCTTGAGCTGCCCAGCCGTGACGACAATCTGCGCATCGCCGGGGCGCCAATCCTCCAGCGCCGCAAGGATCGCAGGCGCTGCGGCATCTGTTGCGTCTTCGACCAGAACGGCGCGGGGACCGGGAAAGAAGCCAACTGCCTTTACCGCATCCAAAAGTGCGGCGGGGTCTGCGCGCAAATCTGCCCCCGGCAATCGGGTCAGGCGCATCTCTTCTTCGGCATTGGGGCCCAACAGCGCCGCAAGTACCTGCTGGCGCTTCAGCGCCACGCGCATGGCGTCAGCCCCGTAGATCAGCAGACCGGTCTTATCTGCATCCGGTTTTGCGAAATAACCCTCGGCCTCGCGCGGGCTGAGCTTCATTGTGTCAGGCCCGGCGCTGCGTAAAGGCGGCTGACGATCTGATCAGAAAGAATCACCATCAGCCGGTCAGTGGCGTCGCGCTCATCCGCAAGGGTCGATACTGTCGAACCCGCAGCCGAATATCCGACAAAGTCTGAAACCGTCCCTGATGTCATAACCTGACCTGTTTCATTCGATTTCAGGGCAAATCTGGCGCGGCCCTCGATCGTATACCGGTCGGTTTCGTTGGTCGTCCGGATTGCTGCGCGCCGCGTTTGGGTGACAAGGCTTACATCCAGTTGGTAATCTTTGACCGAACCGGAACTGCGACCCAGTCGTTGTTCCAGATTTTGAACCAGCAAATAGCTTTCGACATCGCTTGGGGCAGAAACCTGAACTTTGCCATTCAACGCATCACCCGATCCGCCGGGGGCGTAAACCGGCTCAAAGCCGCAGGCAGCAAGTGCCAGCGGCAGCATCAACAGGGTTCTGCGGTCAAACAACGACATTCACGATCCGGCCCGGCACAACAATCACCTTTTTCGGCGCATTGCCATCCAGCGCCTTTTGCACAGCTTCGGTGCTGAGCGCGATTTTTTCAACCTCTGCCTTGTCCATATCCTTGGGAACGCTGATTTCCGCGCGGCGTTTGCCGTTGATCTGGATCGGCAGGGTGACGGTATCGTCAACCAGCATCGCCTCATCCGCGACGGGCCATGCGGCGGTGGCAACCAACCCCTCGCCGCCCAGCAACTGCCAGAGCTCTTCGGACAGGTGCGGGGTCATCGGTGACATCAACTGAGCCAGCGTCTTGGCGGCCTGACGTTTTGCATCCGCGCCTGCCTTGGATTTCGCCAAAGTGTTGGTGAAGGCATAGAGCTTGGCGATGGACGCGTTGAACCCAAAGGATTCGACCCCGCCCGAAACATCATGGATGGCTTTGTGCATCTCACGCAGCAGGGGTTCATCCTCGGCATTGGCCGCAGCGTCCGATTCCGCGATTTCCGACGCGATGCGATGCACGCGGCTCAGGTGCTTGAACGCGGCCTCGGCCCCCGATGCGGTCCATTCCACGTCACGCTCGGGCGGCGAATCGGACAAAACAAACCAGCGCGCGGTGTCGGCACCAAAGGCCGAGATGATGCTGACCGGGTCCACCACGTTTTTCTTCGACTTCGACATCTTGGCCGAGGGGATGATTTCAACCTCGGTGCCGTCGGCCAATTTGCCGTCGGTCACGTCCTCGGGTAGGTGATAGACTGGGCGGCCATTGGCGTCGCGGGTCTGGTAGATTTCATGCGTGACCATGCCTTGGGTGAACAGCGCATCAAACGGCTCAATCGCCTTTTTCGGCAGGTGGCCGGTGATGTTCATCGCCCGCGCAAAGAAGCGGGAATAGAGCAGGTGCAGAATTGCGTGCTCGATCCCGCCGATATACTGGTCGACATTCATCCAGTATTCGGCTTCGGCCAGATCGGTGGGCGTCTCAGAACGGGGCGCGGTGAATCGCGCGAAGTACCACGACGAATCGACGAACGTGTCCATCGTGTCCGTCTCACGCTTGGCGGGCGCTCCACAGGACGGGCAGGCACAGTCGCGCCACGTCGGGTGACGGTCCAGCGGGTTGCCGGGTTTGTCAAAGGTCACATCGTCGGGCAGGCGAACCGGCAGGTTCTCTTTCTTCTCGGGCACCACGCCACAAGAATCGCAATGCACAACGGGAATAGGGCAGCCCCAATAGCGTTGCCGCGAAAGACCCCAGTCGCGCAGACGGTATTTGGTGACGCCTTCGCCCCAACCGGCCTTTTCTGCGAAATCAACGGTGGTGTTGATGGCCTCGTCGCCCGTCGCCTCGGTCAGACCGGCGAAGTGATTCACCCAGCGGACTTTCTCAGTTTTGGGCGGTACAAAGGCGATCTTGTCGACCGGAGTGTCGTCATCCAGCGCAAAGAAGGTATCGACCACGGGCAGCCCGTATTTGCGGCAGAAATCCAGATCGCGTTGGTCATGTGCGGGGCAGGCAAAGATCGCGCCGGTGCCGTAGTCCATCAGGATGAAGTTGGCGATCCAGACCGGCAGTTCCCAGTTCGGGTCCAGCGGGTGTTTGACGGTGATGCCGGTGTCATAGCCCAGCTTCTCGGCGGTTTCGATGGCCTCTTCCGTGGTGCCACCCTTGCGGCATTCCGCAACAAACTCAGCGACTTCTGGGTTTTCCGCCTCAAGTTGCTTGGCAATCGGGTGATCGGGCGAGATACCGACGAAAGACGCGCCCATCAGCGTATCGGGGCGGGTCGTATAGACGGTGATCGGCTCGCCGCCATCGGTGCGTTCAAAGCCGAATTGCAGACCGCGCGACTTGCCGATCCAGTTCTCTTGCATCAGGCGGACCTTGGCAGGCCAGTTTTCCAGCGTATCCAGCGCGTCCAGCAATTCCTCGGAATAGTCGGATATCTTGAAGAACCACTGCGTCAGCTCGCGCCGCTCGACCAGAGCGCCCGAGCGCCAGCCGCGGCCGTTTTCCACCTGTTCATTGGCCAGAACGGTCATGTCGACCGGGTCCCAGTTCACCACGGCGTTCTTGCGGTAGACCAGACCCGCCTCGAGCATATCCAGAAACAGCGCCTGCTGCTGGCCGTAATATTCCGGGTCACAGGTGGCAAATTCGCGCGACCAGTCAATCGACAGGCCAAGCGGCTTCATCTGACTGCGCATGTCAGCGATATTGCCATAGGTCCAGTCTTTGGGGTGACCGCCAATCGCCATCGCTGCGTTTTCCGCAGGCATCCCGAAGGCGTCCCAACCCATCGGGTGCAGTACATTGTGGCCGGTCGCCAGTTTGTGCCGCGCGATCACGTCGCCCATCGTGTAATTGCGCACATGGCCCATATGGATTCGGCCCGAGGGGTAGGGGAACATCTCAAGCACATAGTATTTGGGCTTGTCCGCCTTGTGGTCGGCGGTGAAAATCCCGGCCTTGTCCCAGGCTTCCTGCCATTTTGCTTCGATTTCGTTGGCCGAGTAGCGCGACATCGTGCGGTCCTTCGTGAATGAAAACGCCGGGTCAGAGCCCGGCGTGGTAATATTGTGATTTTCGGCGGGTTGCTAGAGCTTGTTATCCGCAATGCGCAACTGACGGGCGCGGGACAGGATGGCATCCTCGACCGCGCGCGTGGTCGCCGCACTGACCGGAGCACCCCCGCTGGACTGCAAGGCCACCGATAAAGAACGCGCCGCCAGAGCCGGGTCGCTTATGTGAACCGTTGCTCTATAAGACCGCCCGCCGCCCGGAGGTGTTCCGTAACCCGTTACAATAATGCCCGTAAACGGGTCGACCTCTTGCACGGGCAGGAAATTCAACACGTCCAGAGAAGCCGCCCACAGATATCTGTTCACATTTGTGACCTGTTCCGCGTTTCTGGTGTCGAAGACATCCCAGATGGTCGAGCGGTTGGGGTCGTTCAGTTCGCGTTCGCTTGATCGGCCGCTGTCTGTATTAAGCAAATCGGGATTCGGTGCGGCCCCTCGATTCTGTCCGCAGGCCGACACTGCGGCAGCCACTATGATCAAACCGATAATCGTCTGCAGGCGCATCGTCGACTGGTCCTGTTTCACTTGGTCTCGTTCGTTCAGTGATACTCCTAGACAAGGTCCAGTGCGGCAACAACCCTCTTATTGTCACAATTAAGCGGTATTGCTGATGCTTTAAGGCCCAAAACGGACTGTGGCATCCTTGCACCAATCTGTTGCCAATGCTGCCTGCCTAATTATGCCGTGCTTGCGCGAAGGGGGCAAAAAGAGCGAAACGGTTCCCGTGCTGAGACATGTGCTGAAGCATGTGTCGAGTAGAAAAACTTTGAAACCGAGGGAAACAAGATGAAAAAAGTTCTCTTCGCATCGACCGCTCTGATCGCAACCGCAAGTGTTGCAGCGGCCGACGTACGCTTTAGCGGTTATGGCCGCTTTGGTATTGGATACCAAGAAGACCGCACCGGTTCGGTTGCGAACTTCACCACCACCGCAAGCGGTGACATTGTTCGCGGAACCGGCACCAACGCCAACGCGACTGTCGACACCGACAACACTATCCTGATCTCGCGCTTCCGTCTGAACATCGACGGCGTCGTTGAGACCGATGGCGGCGTTGAGTTCTCGGCTCGTGTTCGTCTGCAGGCTGACGAGAACGCCGGCAACGGTGAAGCAAACGCAGCCGGTCTGAACGGCGCACGCTTCTCGGTCATCTACGGTGGTCTGCGTGTTGACGCGGGCAACGTCGCAGGTGCCTTCGACAACTTGGCAAACTACTACGGTAACGAGCCGGGCCTGGAAAACTTCATCGGCCAGTACTCGGGCGTTGACTACAGCTTCCTGGGCTACTCGTCGACCGGTTCGGGTTCGAACGCTGTGTTCTTCCAGTACGCAGTTGGCGACTTCGCATTCGGCGCATCGTACGACCAGGCAACTGTTGCTCTGGGCGGCGTTCCTGAAGATGCAGACCGCTGGGACATCAGCGCGACCTACACCTTCAACAACATCACCGCAGCTCTGGCCTACGGTCAGACCGACGCGGGTTCGTTCGGCGATGACCCTGACCTGCTGGTCTTCACCCTGGGTGGTGAATGGGGCGACTTCTCGGGCACCCTGTTTGTTGGTGACGAAGGCGACACACCTGTGAACTCGGCTGGTGAAGAAACCGACGACACCTTCTACGGTCTGTCGGCAGCTTACAACGTTGGTTCGGCTCTGACCCTGACCGCCGCTTACGGTGACGGTTCGGCAGACGGTGACACCCGTCAGTATGGTATCGGCGCAATCTACGACCTGGGTGGCGGTGCATCGCTGCGCGGTGGTATCGGCGACACCAAAGTCGGCAGCGCAGACAGCACCATCCGTGCTGACTTCGGTGCTCAGTTCAACTTCTAAGTTGATCTGAACCGCAAGGTTTAAGGGCAGGTCTTCGGACCTGCCCTTTTCTTTTGGGCTGACATGGTGTTTTTCTGCCTCAAGCCAATTGAGGATCTCCATGTCACTACATGATATCGCCACTCGTATCCAAAACGCGGAAACCGCTGCCGGACGGCCAAACGGGTCCGTCAAGCTGATTGCGGTGTCCAAGGTACAGCCGAATGAACGCGTTCGCAGTGTTCTGGATAAGGGTCACCGCTGTTTTGGTGAAAACAGGGTGCAGGAGGCCATGGGCAAATGGCCCGACTTTATGCAGGACTACTCCGACATTGATCTGCATCTGATCGGACCGCTCCAGACAAACAAGGCGCGGCAGGCCATGGAGTTGTTCAGCGCGATACATTCGGTCGACCGTCCCAAACTCGCCAAAACGCTGGCGCGCCTGGCGCAAGAGATCGGCGCCTGCCCGGACCTGTTCATACAAGTGAATACCGGGGAAGAGGATCAGAAGGCCGGTGTCATGCCTGCCGAGGCAGATGCATTCATCGCCGAATGCCGTGATCTGGACCTGCCATTGGCTGGATTGATGTGTATCCCTCCGGTCGAGGAAGAACCCGCGCTGCATTTCGCCCTGCTTGCCAAAATCGCAGACCGGAATGGGCTGATGGGGCTGTCCATGGGCATGAGCAGTGATTTCGAAAAGGCCATCGCACTGGGCGCAACCCATGTGCGTGTCGGATCGGCGATCTTTGGCGAGCGTGTCAAACCGCAGGTATGATCAACCGCGCACCGGGTGATATCCTGCGGGCGATCCAGTGGAGATGGTCCCGTCGAAACGCAACGCAGCCTTCGGTGGGATAACCGGGCCTTCTCCATTGATGCAGAAAGATGGCAGAGCCTTTTCCCGGTACCGCATTCGGCCAGTTCCAATCGGTCAGCAAAACCAGATCGTATAAAGGATCGGCCCGGCGCAGTTTTTCATGGCTGAACGGGTAGGGCGCGCTGACCAGTTGGTTATAGCGATCATCGCTGCTGTCATCCGACCAGAGATCCCACGGCCCAATCGGGATGGCCCATGGGGTTGGCGCCGCGATCCGGTCGGGCCGGAAAAGCATGCCGACGATACGGTGAACGCCGGTTGGGGTTGCGCCGTCGCCCTCGCGCTTAGTGTTGCTGAGCCCACCCTTGCCGATTGAGCAGGGAAAAACACGTCCGGCAAACCGGACGCCGCGCGGCGTGAGCACGAGGTCAGAGGGCGTCAAAGCAGATGGCCCGATTTTTCCGCCTTGGTCGCCAGATATCCGCGATTATGGGCTGTTTCTCCGACCTTCAGCGGGACGCGTTCCGTAACGGCAATTCCCGTCTTTTCCATCATCGCGATCTTGGCCGGATTGTTGGTCAGCAGCCGGACGGCACTGAAGCCCAGCGATTTCAGGATGTCCGAACCCAAGCGGAAATCGCGTTCGTCATCCTCGAATCCCAGCCGGTGATTGGCCTCGACCGTGTCGAAGCCCTGATCCTGAAGGAAATAGGCCCGCATCTTATTGGCCAGTCCGATGCCGCGCCCTTCCTGGTTCAGATACAACAGCACCCCGGCCCCTTCTGTTCCCATCTGGGCAAGCGCACCACGAAGCTGAGGGCCACAATCGCATTTCAGGCTGCCCATGAGATCGCCTGTAAAACAGGCCGAGTGTAAACGGGCCAATACGGGTTTACTCCGGTCGGGACGTCCGATTTCGATGGCGTAATGTTCCTCGCCGCCATCTTCCGGGCGAAAGACGTGAAGCCGCCCGGCCTCGGACACTTCCATCGGCAGGCGCGCGGCCACCACTTCGTTCAGAATGCTGCGGTCTGCCAGATGCGGCGCTGCCCGTGTGTGGTCGATGCAGGTGAGGCCATGAGCGCTTGCAAAGCTGCGGCCGTCATCAACGGGGACGACGACGGCTGCGGGAAGAAGGCGCGCAGATTTGGTCAGTGCAATGGCGATGCGATGCAGGCTGGCGCTGCCCTGACGTTTCGTCATCAGGGGGCCTTTCATCGGTGCGTTCAGATCGTCGGAGGGGTCAGCGACGGCTTGCACCCAGCCGATATCCGCATCGGCCGGAATAATCACTCGCGCCAAATCCCCATCATAGGCCCGCGCCTTGAGCGTATCCGCACGGCGCACGGTAATGGCGACGACTGGTTCACCACCCAGTCCGCGTAAATCCGCAAGGCGTTGGGCGCTCAGTGTTTCTGACGCGATTGCAAGAACGCTGAAACCGCTGTCATCTGTCAGGATGACAGGCACCCCCATACGCAGGTCCGCACGCGCACGTGCCAGAAGTTCCGAGATATCCGGGATGAGACTCATTCATGTTACCCTGTAACGATTAACCCTTCCTGTAGCCTGATCGGACGGAAATGTGAAACATTTCCTCGTCATCAGACACGAGGGCGTGAGACGATTGCAGCAAACCTTGTTGATTGCATCTTCGACGCGCAAGTGGTGGAAAAGGCTTAGGAGGACCAAGTATGGCGCAGCTTAAGAAAATCCTGCTGGTGGATGACGACGAAGATCTTCGCGAAGCTCTGAGTGAGCAGCTTGTAATGACCGAAGACTTCGACGTGTTCGAAGCATCCGACGGGCAGTCCGCCATGGAGCGCGCCCGTGAAGCGATCTATGATTTGGTCATTCTGGATGTCGGCCTTCCGGATACCGATGGCCGCGAACTGTGCCGCCTGATGCGCAAGCAGGGTGTGAAAAGCCCGATTCTGATGCTGACGGGGCACGATAGCGACGCCGACACCATTCTGGGCCTTGATGCCGGTGCCAATGATTACGTTCCCAAGCCGTTCAAATTCCCTGTCCTTCTGGCCCGTATCCGCGCCCAGTTGCGTCAGCATGAGCAGTCCGAAGACGCGGTCTTTGTTCTGGGGCCGTATACCTTCAAGCCTGCGATGAAGATGCTGATCACCGAAGATGACCGGAAAATCCGGCTGACCGAGAAAGAGACGAATATCCTCAAGTTCCTCTATCGCTCCGCCGACGGTGTGGTTGCGCGTGATGTGCTGCTGCACGAGGTCTGGGGATACAACGCCGGGGTCACCACGCACACGCTGGAAACCCACATCTACCGCCTGCGCCAGAAGATCGAGCCCGATCCTTCGAACGCGCGCCTTTTGGTCACAGAATCGGGCGGATATCGCCTTGTGTCGTAACTAAGATGGAATGATGCAGATCAAAGTGATACTCTGGAGATATATTTAGATTACTCCCATCCCGTGCATGTCCGGGTAATGACATGTACCTCCCTGTTGGACTGCCGGGCCTGATGGCCCGGCTTTTTTTGTGGGGAGTTGGGGATGGGTGTCTACTTTGAGCCCAAAGCAACCATTTCGACTTCTAATTCCAAAGAACATTTTATGTCTTTGGCCTCATTTCACGGGTATGTCGGCGGCCCGGCGTACCGCGAGAACCGAAGCAGCATAATCCCCCAGTGAAATTCCTCTGAAAGCAAATGCTGCTGGATTATTGCGCGCTCGGCTGTCGACTTTCGCAGTGACCAATTCCGCCAAATCACCAGCAATTTGCTCGTATGGCAACATCGGCTTGTCGCTTTCCAGTTCCTGTTGTCGGTCGTCGACTATCACCGTTTCGAAAGCAGCCATGCCTGCTGGCATCCATGGAATGCAGATATCTGTTATCGCTGCGAAGGCATTCGGTTTCAGCCATCGGCCATCTAAGAAGGGTTCGATAGAGTAGTCCAAAGTTATCGATGTCACTATCAGATCGGCATCACACAAAGCGTCTTTGGCATTGGTGTACGATTCAGCTTCCAGCCCCAGTCCTCGAGCATAACGACAAAGCTTGTCGACATTCTCTTTACCTCGCCCGAACACGCGGATTCGTTTCAAAGGAAACAGTTCTGAAAACGCAGCAAGATGGGAGTGAGCTTGCACACCCGCGCCCACAAAAGCCACGGTCTCGGCGTGGGGGTCGGCAAGCTTTCGCGCTGCAACTACTGACAGAGCAGCAGTTCTGACTGCCGTAATCCAATTCGCTCCCAAGACTGCGCGAAGTAGTCCCGTTTGCGCATCCATAACCATGATTGCACCGTTGATCGCGGGAAATCCCCTCGCCGGGTTTTGCGGACACAATGTGACCTGCTTGGTTACGATGAAACCATCATCTCCCATCGCTAAGGTAGACATTGCGTAGCGCCCGTCTCCGGGTAGGATGACTGTTTTGGGAGAAGTTTTAAGCCTTCCTTCTACTTTGTCTATTAGAGCGGACTCAATGGCATCGGCAACTTCAGTAGGCTGGATGCCCAAAGCCCCTAGGTCTTCGTCAGACAGATAAATTAGCGCGTTCTCAGATGTCATGGCTTTCCTCACCTCAGCAATTTGGCTTTCTGACAAAATACATTATTTTTAGCGGTTTTTCTTATCGGCTCACTTTCGCAGAAGAAACAAAGCGGAAACTTTGAATCGCCCGATCCAAGACGCAAAAAAAAGAAATGCGTCTTCAATTCCCAAAATTGTGAATCTCGCCGAACGGAAACTTTGTCCGCATAACTGCCGTTCAGTCTCTTTCCCCATGGCACCCCAACCCAACCCACGCTAACCTCCGCCCAACCCGCGACAGAGGATTCCCCAATGCCCTTTACTCTTGCCACCTGGAACATCAACTCGGTCCGCCTGCGCGAGCCTATCGTGCTGAAATTGCTGCGCGACGAAGCCCCCGATGTGCTGTGCCTGCAAGAGTGTAAATCTCCGGTCGATAAAATCCCAACCGAAGGCTTTGCGGAACTGGGCTATACCCACATGGTGGCGCGTGGGCAGAAGGGGTATAACGGCGTTGCGATCCTGTCGCGCATCCCGATGGAAGAAGTGGGCGAAAAGGATTTCGCTGGTCTCGGCCACGCCCGCCACATCGCCGCGCGGTTGGAGAATGGCGTGACCGTCCAGAACTTTTACGTCCCCGCAGGTGGCGATGTGCCGGATCGCGAGGCGAATGAGAAGTTCGGGCAAAAGCTGGATTACCTCACCGACATGCGCGACTGGTTCCATGCTGAAAAGCCCGAAAAGTCCATTCTGGTCGGTGATCTGAACATCGCCCCGCGCGAGGATGATGTCTGGTCGCATAAGCAACTGCTCAAGGTCGTTTCGCACACGCCGATCGAGGTCGAGGCGCTGGCCGAAACACAGGATGCGGGCGGTTGGGTCGATATCACCCGGCAGGATATCCCCGAGGGGCAGCTTTATAGCTGGTGGTCCTACCGTGCGCGCGATTGGGATGCGGCGGATAAGGGCCGGCGGCTGGATCACGTCTGGGCCACGCCCGATATCTCGAACGCAGGGCATTCCAGCCGCGTGTTGCGCGATGCGCGCGGGTGGGAAAAGCCAAGCGACCACGCTCCGGTCTTTGCAAGTTTCGACCTCTGATTCCGCAATTCAGCCCTTGGTTTCTGCCCTATGCAGTTGCATATAGGGCGCAAGTTCGAACGAAAGAGTGAGTGTCATGGACCTTTTGAACAGCGCAGCCAGCCCCGATACCGCGGATCTGATCAAGGACGGGTCCGAGGCCACGTTCATGGTCGATGTCGTCGAGGCTTCGCAGGAAACTCCGATCATCGTGGATTTCTGGGCGCCGTGGTGCGGACCGTGCAAAACTCTGGGACCTCTGCTGGAAGACGCGGTAACCGCCGCCAAGGGCGCGGTGAAAATGGTCAAGATCAACGTGGACGAGGCGCAGATGATCGCCTCGCAAATGCGTGTCCAGTCTATTCCGACCGTCTATGCCTTTTACAAAGGACAGCCGGTTGACGGGTTTCAAGGCGCGTTGCCGGGGTCCGAGATCAAGGCATTTGTCGACCGCGTGATCGAGGCGGCAGGCGGCGAAAGCCCGGGCGGGCAACTGGATGACGCTGTTCAAGCGGCCGAAGAAATGCTGTCCGAAGGGGCGGCTGCGGACGCGGCGCAGACCTTTGCCGCCATTCTGGGCGAGGATCCGAACCATGCGGCCGCCTATGGTGGTTTGGTGCGCGCCCATATCGCAGCCGGTGATCTGGAACAGGCCGAGGCCATTCTGAACGGTGCCCCTGCCGAAATTTCCAAAACGCCGGAACTGGAGGCCGCGCATGCGCAACTGGAACTGGCCAAACAAGCCGCAGATGCAGGTCCTGTGGCCGAACTGACTGCGGCTGTTCAGGCCGACGCGGACAACCATCAGGCCAGGTTCGATCTGGCGCAGGCATTGCACGCCAATGGTGACGTGGAAGAGGCCGTCAGCCAGTTGCTTGAACTGTTCCGTCGGGATCGCGAATGGAACGACGGCGCGGCCAAGGCGCAGTTGTTCACGATCTTCGATGCGCTCAAGCCAAATGACCCGATTGTTCTGAACGGGCGGCGCAAACTGAGCTCGATGATATTTGCCTAATCTCTGATCAGAGCTACACTGGGGTACATGATGCATCCCGCTGACCTGCCGGAAACGGTATCCGTCTTTCCTTTGCCCGGGGCGCTGCTGTTGCCCCGCTCGCGCCTGCCGCTGCACATTTTCGAGCCGCGCTATCTGCAGATGCTGGACGACGCCTTGAAAACGCCCGAGCGTTTGATCGGGATGGTGCAACCGAACCCCTGCCAAAGCGACGATGACAAGCTGCATCAGATCGGTTGCGCGGGGCGGGTGACGCAGTTTTCGGAAACCGAAGATGGCCGCTACCTGATTACGCTGACCGGGATTTCGCGGTTCCGCGTCAAGTCCGAGCTGGACGCCTTTACCCCTTATCGCCGCTGCCAAGTGTCCTGGGATGGGTTTGACCGTGACTTGGGCCGGGCCGAACAGGATGACGGGTTCAACCGCACAAACTTTCTGACGCTGCTGGAGCGATTTTTCTCGTCCCGGCAGTTATCGACCGACTGGGATTCGTTGAAGGACGCGGATGATGAGCTGTTGGTCAACTCGCTGTCCATGCTGCTGGACTTTGATCCCGAGGAAAAACAGGCCTTGCTTGAGGCCCCCTGCCTGCGTACCCGTCGCGAAACTCTGGTAACACTGATCGAATTCGCCATGCGCGGCGGATCGAGCGAGGAAAAGCTGCAATGACCACACCCGAACATGCCTTTGACCGCCGAATGCTTGAGGCGTTGATTTGTCCGCAGACGCAGACAACCTTGCACTATGATGCAGAAAAGCAGGAACTAGTTTCAAAGGCCGCGGGGCTGGCTTTTCCGATCCGCAACGGCATTCCGGTGATGCTGGTCGACGAGGCGCGGCAACTGGATTAAATCGCGCGCCCCTGAAGCAGTTTCGGCAGGTCTCCGGTCAATCCGGCGGCCTCGCGCACGAAACCCCGGCGCAGGCCCGGAAGTGACCCGACAATCCCCATCCCGATGTCGCGCCCAACGCGCAAGAGGGGGTTATCATTTGAAAACAGCTTGTTGAATACATCCGTCGCCATGGCCAGCGCAGCCGTGTCAAAACGGCGCCATTCCTGATAGCGCTCCAGCACCAGAACCGATCCGATATCCTCGCCGCGCCGTCCGGCCAGAGTCAGGACCTCGGCCAGCGCGCCGACGTCACGCAACCCGGCATTAAGCCCCTGACCGGCAATCGGGTGCATGCCATGCGCGGCGTCTCCGACAAGGGCCATTCGTTCACCAATGAATGCGTTCGCGATGGTCAGGTTCAACGGATAGGTGAACCGGTCTCCGGCCAGTTTGATATCGCCGAGGAAGTCACCAAACCGGGGGCGCAGGACTTGCAGATAATCCCCTTCGGGCAGGGCGTTGATGCGTTTTGCGGCGTCGGTCCGCTCGCTCCAGACAATCGAGCTGCGGTTGCCGGTCAATGGCAGGATCGCAAGCGGACCGGGCGGCATGAAGAATTGATGCGCGACACCGTGGTGGGGCAGGTCATGTTCGATGGCGCAGACAAGTGCAGTCTGGCCGTAGTCCCATCCGCTGCGCTTAATACCCGCACGCGCAGCCGTACCACTGCGGCGGCCATCGCAGCCCACAAGCAGGCTGCCTGTCAGGGTCGAGCCGTCATCCAGAGTAAGGGTAACGCCCGTTGCGTCATGATCCTGTGCTATGACCGTTCGACCACTGATTTGCGTGATGTTGCTGTCTGCGTCCATCGCATCCAAAAAGGCGCGCCGCAGATGGCGGTCCTCGGCCATGTATCCCATCGGGCCTTCTTCGATCTCGGCGTGATCGAAATGCATGAAGAAGGGCGATGGCCCGGCCCCGGCGTGCCCGTCGGTGACCTTGATCTCAAGCATCGGCTGGGCGTGGTCGGCGACACGGTCCCAAACGCCAATCGTTAGCAACAGGCGCTGAGAGGCCAGCGCAAGCGCATAGGCACGCCCGTCGAATGCGGCGTTTTTCCGAACTTTCTCGGCCAGGGCGTCGATGATCGTGACGGTGTGTCCTGTCTGAGCCAATGCCAGTGCCAAGGCGGGACCGTTCAGACCGCCACCAACGATCAGGATATCGGGCTTGTGTTCCATGCGGTGCAATATGCGCGCCCTTTCGGGATTGTCCATGTGCGGTCCTGTCGCTACCGTCCCTCAACGCAAATTTTTCCAAGGGGGTAGGAATGCAGGATTGGTTGACGATGACCGCGTGTGATCTGGGCCGAGGCATTGGCATGGGTCAGATCGACCCTGTTGAACTGACCGAAACCTACCTGTCTGCCATCGCCGCGCACCCCCACCGGGACCGCATTTATGCGCGCGTAACCGAAACACGCGCCCGCGCCGAGGCTGAGGCTGCGCATGCACGGGCCAAACTTGGCCTGCGCCGCTCGCTGCTGGATGGGGTGCCGATCAGTTGGAAAGACCTGTTCGATACCGCTGGAACCGAGACCGAAGCGGGATCCGCCCTATTGAAAGGGCGCGTCCCTGACCGGGATGCAGTTGTTGTCAGAAACGCGACGGCGATGGGGGCGGTTTGTCTGGGCAAGACCCACATGAGCGAGCTGGCCTTTTCCGGTCTGGGTCTGAACCCGATCACCGGGACGCCACCCTGTATCGACGATGTCGACGCGGTGCCGGGCGGGTCTTCCTCTGGTGCTGCGGCCTCGGTCGCCTGGGGGCTGGCTGCGGGCGGTATTGGGTCAGACACGGGCGGGTCGGTCCGCATTCCGTCTGCCTGGAACAACCTTGTCGGGCTGAAGACAACGGCAGGACGCGTGACGCTTGAGGGGACTGTGCCCCTGTGTTTGCGGTTCGATACGATTGGCCCATTGGCGCGTTCGGTTGAAGATGCCGCCCATCTGCTGGCGCTGCTGGAAGGCGGCACACCCGCTGACCTGCGCGGTGTAACGCTGCAAGGCCGCCGTTTCGCCGATTTGCAGAACGTGGCCAAGGATGATCTGCGGCATGGCCCGGGCGCGGCTTACGAATCCGCGTTGGACCGTTTGCGAGAGGCCGGGGCCGAGATTGTCCCGCTGGAGGTGCCCGAACTGAACGACGCCATGAGCCTGTCCGGTATCCTCTATACGACCGAAGCCTACGGCCTGTGGCGCGATGTGATCGAGGCCAACCCCGACGCAATGTACCCAGAGATTCTGGAGCGGTTCCGCGCGGGCAAGAACGTCTCGGGGCCGGATTACATTGCGGCCTGGTCCCGGTTGAAAGCCTGTCGGACCGCATGGGATGCGGCCACGGCCGGTTTTGATGCTGTTCTGGCCCCAACCGCGCCAATCCTTCCCCCCAATCTTGAGCGGCTGATGACGGATCATGACTATTACGTCACCGAGAACCTGCTGGCATTGCGCAACACCCGGATCGGCAACCTGATGGGATTGGCGGCGCTGACCGTTCCGACGGGCACGGCGGGGTGCGGGTTGATGATGATGGGGTATCCGGGATCGGAAGAAGCGCTTTTGCGGGTTGGTGCGGCGGTCGAAACTGCTCTGGCGTGAATGCCACAATCCCCTGATTCGGCGTCGCTTTGTCTGGACGAAGCGGAATCCGACCTGTAATCTGCCAAAAAACGGGGCGAAAACGATCCCGGCATTGAGGCAGTAGTTATGAATTTTCCCGAGCGGTTCTCGAACCTACCGGAATATGCTTTCCCGCGTCTGCGCACCCTGTTGGATCGTCACCAACCGGGCGGAGATGTCATTCACATGACCATCGGCGCGCCCATGCATGATTTTCCGGCATGGGTGACGGATGTGATCATGGAAAACGCGGCCGGATTTCAGGGTTACCCCCCAAATGAGGGCTCTGCCGAGCTGCGTGGCGCAATCACCGATTGGATCAAACGCCGCTATGGGGTGGCGATGGACCCCGATACCAATGTGATGGCCCTGAACGGGACGCGCGAGGGGCTGTATAATGCTGCGATGGCGCTGTGCCCCGAGGAAAAGAACGGGCAGAAGCCGGTCATCCTGTGCCCCAACCCCTTTTATCAGGTCTACATGGTTGCCTCGATCTCGATCGGGGCCGAGCCGGTATTTGTGCCCGCCACCGCTGCAACCGCCCATCTGCCAGACTATGCGGGGCTGCCCGAGGATGTTCTGAACCGCACGGTGGCAGCCTATATCTGTTCCCCGGCCAACCCGCAGGGTGCGGTGGCGTCGCGCGACTACTGGGCCGAACTGATCCGGCTGGCCGAAAAGTACGATTTCCGCATCTTCGCGGATGAATGCTATTCCGAGATTTATCGCGATGAGGCCCCGACCGGCGTTCTGACCGTCGCGCAGGAACTGGGCGCTGATCCTGAGCGGATCACCCTGTTCAATTCGCTATCCAAGCGGTCAAATGTCGCCGGGTTGCGCTCTGGTCTGATCGCAGGTGGCCCCGAGACGATCAAACGCGTCAAGCAACTGCGCAACTATGCGGGCGCACCCCTGCCGTTGCCTTTGCAAGCAGCTGCCGCAAAGCTGTGGGCGGATGAGGCGCACGTGGCCGAGAATCGGGCGCTCTATCAGGAAAAATACGCCATTGCCGATCAGGTGTTCGCTGGCATTCAGGGGTATATGGCACCGCAGGCCGGGTTTTTCCTTTGGTTGCCGGTCGATAATGGCGAAGAAACCGCATTGAAGCTGTGGCAGGACACCGGGGTTCGGGTACTGCCGGGCGCATATCTTTCTCAAGGCGATCCGGGGCAAAACCCGGGCGAGCAATTTATCCGGGCTGCTTTGGTGGCCCCAAAAACAGAGTTGCAGCAAGGGCTGATCAAGCTCCGCGACTGCATCTATTCGTGAGGTACGAGGGCAAAATGGCATCATATAACGCGCGCAATCGCGATCCTTTGCTGGACAGCACGACGCAAGCCGCCATTGAACGGCGCAGCAAAGAGCTGATCGGCATCGCCTTGATCCTGCTGGGGCTGGCCGCAGCCGCGATGATCTGGTCCTACACGCCGGACGATCCGAACTGGATGGTGTCGACCGATGCGCCGGTGCAGAACTGGATGGGCCGGATCGGAGCCTCGATCGCCGCGCCCCTGTTCATGATCGTGGGCTGGGGCAGTTGGAGCATCGCGCTGGTTCTGATCGGATGGGGCGTGCGATTTGCAGGTCATTTTGGCGAAGAACGTGCGATTGCTCGCCTGATCTTTGCCCCGATCTGGATCGCGATTGTATCCGTTTATGCGGCAACACTGGTTCCGGGTGAGGCGTGGCGCGCGACGCACAGCTTTGGGCTGGGGGGTCTTTTTGGCGATACGGTCATGGGTGCTTTGCTGACGCTGTTGCCGATTTCGTCGCATTTCATGGTCAAGGTGATGTCTTTGGCCATGGCGGTCGGAATGTTGACGCTTGGTGTATTTGTTCTTGGGTTCACCAAGGATGACGTGCGCAAGGGGTTCCGTGCATTCCTGCTGGGTCTGGTCATGTCCTATGATGGGATGATGAACCTGCTGGGCCGGGGCGCTGCAGCGACAGCTCAGGCCGCCCGTGATCGCCGCGCGCATTGGGACGAGCGTAAAACGGCAAGGGCGGAAGCCGCCGAAGCTGTATTTGATGACGAACTGGCCTATGCCGACCCCGTATTCGACGAACCCCCGCTCGAGTCGCCGGAGCCTGTGAAAACAGGCCTTCTTGCGCGGATGCCGTCCTTGATCCGCCGCCCAGAGCCGATGCCCGAGCCTGAATTGCTGGATCGTGAGCCCGTCGCCGGGTTTGATGAGATGCCGGGGGAAGATCGCATTCGGTCAAAGATCTCCGCAGCCGTACGCAACCGCAAGGTTGCAGCCGGTGAGATGACGCCTGAGCCTGATCCGAACCTGCCGCTGACCAAAGGGCGCGGCAGGGGGCCGGATCCGCTTATCCTGAATGCAGGTGGGGCAGGTGACTTGCCGCCTGAACCCCCGATGACGTCGGCGGGTCTGCCGATGGAACCGATGATGTCAGCACCTCAGGCGACCGATTGGCAAGAGCCTTTGGAACAGGCGGATGACTTCGGCACGGATTACGAAGAGGAATCCGTGTTCGAAGATGTGGCCGAGCCCGCGCCGCAACAGCGCCCGGCTGTGAAAATCCCGGTTGCCGAGCCGCGCAAACCGATCGTCGCGCAGCCCGTGCGCCGCGCGCCGCAGCCGTCGCGCCGTGCGCAGGCCGAGGCACAACCAGCGCTGTCCTTCGAGGAAAAGCATTCCGATTTCGAACTGCCGCCCTTGGGACTGCTGTCGAACCCCTCCAGCATTCAGCGCCACCACCTGAGCGATGAGGCGCTGGAGGAAAACGCGCGGATGCTGGAAAACGTGCTGGACGATTACGGCGTGAAGGGTGAGATCGTCAGCGTCCGCCCCGGCCCCGTTGTCACCATGTACGAGCTGGAGCCCGCTCCGGGCCTGAAAGCCAGCCGGGTGATTGGTCTGGCGGATGATATCGCGCGGTCGATGTCTGCGTTGTCGGCACGGGTTTCGACCCTGCCGGGCCGCTCGGTCATCGGGATCGAACTGCCCAACGAAAACCGCGAAATGGTGGTGCTGCGCGAAATCCTCGCCAGCCGGGACTTCGGCGACGGCAACCACGCGCTACCCTTGGCTTTGGGTAAGGATATCGGTGGTGAATCCGTTGTGGCGAACCTTGCGAAGATGCCTCACCTGCTGATCGCGGGGACCACGGGGTCCGGTAAGTCGGTGGCGATCAACACAATGATCCTGTCGCTGCTGTATAAGCTGACGCCGGATGAATGCCGCCTGATCATGATCGACCCCAAGATGCTGGAACTGTCGGTTTATGACGGTATCCCTCACTTGCTGTCGCCCGTTGTGACCGACCCGAAAAAGGCGGTTGTCGCCCTGAAATGGGTCGTGGGCGAGATGGAAGATCGTTATCGCAAGATGTCCAAAATGGGCGTGCGCAACATCGCGGGCTACAACGGTCGTGTGAAGGATGCGCTGGCCAAGGGCGAGATGTTCAGCCGCACGGTCCAGACCGGGTTCGATGATGAAACCGGCGAACCGGTGTTCGAGACCGAGGAATTCGCGCCCGAAGCGATGCCCTATATCGTGGTGATCGTCGACGAGATGGCCGACCTGATGATGGTCGCCGGTAAAGAGATCGAAGCCTGCATTCAGCGTCTGGCACAGATGGCGCGGGCTTCGGGTATTCACCTGATCATGGCCACGCAACGACCTTCGGTCGATGTGATTACCGGTACGATCAAGGCGAACTTCCCCACACGGATTTCGTTCCAGGTGACGTCCAAGGTCGACAGCCGCACCATTCTGGGTGAGATGGGCGCCGAGCAACTGCTTGGGCAGGGCGACATGCTCTATATGGCGGGCGGTGCCAAGATCACCCGTTGCCATGGCCCGTTCGTCTCGGATGAAGAGGTCGAGGAAATCGTCAGCCACCTGAAACAGTTCGGCCCGCCAGATTACATGAGCGGCGTCGTTGATGGCCCGGCCGAGGAAAAAGCCGACAATATCGACGCTGTTCTGGGCCTGAACACTGGTGGCAACACGAATGGTGAGGACGCCCTGTATGATCAGGCCGTGGCGATCGTGATCAAAGATCGCAAATGCTCGACCTCGTATATCCAGCGGAAACTTGCCATCGGCTATAACAAGGCCGCGCGACTGGTCGAGCAGATGGAGGATGAAGGCGTTGTATCCTCGGCAAACCATGTCGGAAAACGCGAAATCCTTGTGCCCGAGCAATAAGACCCTTTGCGGAATACCGCCGTAGGAAAATCAAGTGACGCGCTGAAATTATGGGTTTCGGCGCGTCTGCTATGTCAAGCGCTCCCGAAATCGGATTTGGATATTTAATAACAGGGACGAAACGCATATCTGGTAGATCATGAAACAGATTGCTTTTGCCCTGGCCCTGACGCTGGCTGCGCCCGCTGCCTGGGCCGCTGAAAAACTGCCTTTGTCGCAGATCTCCAACTACCTGAACGGTTTGAAAACCGTTGAAACCACGTTCACGCAGGTCAATGATGATGGATCACTAAGCACCGGCAAGCTGTGGATGGAACGGCCGGGCAAGATGCGGTTTGAGTATGATCCCCCAAACAGCGCGGTTGTTCTGGCGCGTGCAGGAACGGTTCAGATATTCGACCCGAAATCCAACCAGCCGCCCGAGCAATACCCGCTGAAGCGCACGCCGTTGTCGCTGGTTCTGGCGCGCAACGTCAATCTGGGCCAGGCCAATATGGTCGTCGGCCATGAGTTTGATGGAACCGCTACGGTGGTAACCGCTCAGGACCCGAAAAACCCCGAGTCGGGCCGGATTGAGCTGATGTTCACTGGCGATCCGATCGAGCTGCGCAAATGGGTCATCCACGACAATGCCGGTAGCCAGACAACCGTTCTACTGGGTCAGTTGGATACGGATAACAGGTTGGATCAAAGCCTGTTTTCGAACCGTGCACGAAGCGGGTCAGGCAATCGCTGACCCGCTGAGTTCTCTTAATACCGGCAGCCGGCCAACTGTGCCTGATACAGCTTAGCGCGTGCATCCACATCATTTGCCACGTTCAACAGCCATGTTTTGCTGTAATGGCTGCCGCGTGCATATCCCGTATGACCTTCGTGATAGGCGAGATACTGGTTGCGCGTGTCGCTGGGGTGAATCCCGTTCCGCTCATAGCTTTTGTTCATGTACCAGCCGATGAAATCCGAAGCGTCCCGGATGCGGTCACGCTTGGCGCGGCGTTTGCCGGTCTCTTTCTGGTATTCGTCCCAGGTTCCGTCCAACGCCTGACTGAACCCATAGGCGCTGCTTTGACGGCCCATCGGAATGACACCCAACACGTATTGATGCGGTGTCCTCGCATCATGGCGATAGCGGCTTTCCTGATAGATAGTCGCCATCTGGACGTGTACCGGGACGCCCCATTTACGTTCGGTGTTTTTGAACGCCTTGATAAAATCCGGCCGTTCGCGCGCAATGCTGCACGCGTCATTTAGCTTGCTGGGCGGTTGCTTTGACCCGCCCCCACAGGATGCCAAAAGCAGCACCCCGAAGAGTACGATAAGAATTCTGCTCATGTGCCTCGTGCCTTTTTCTTTATTCTAGCGCAGATTGCGCTTTGAGGAAATCACAATCGCTATAGCACAATAGCTAGAATTATAGGCAAAGCGGCCACGGATAGCACGGTTGAGACCATGACCAGCCCGGCGACGGCGTCTGAATCCGCATCAAACCGCTCGGCCAGCAGGTATGAGGTGACTGCCACGGGCGTGCACATTTGCACAAGAAGCACCCCGAAGGCGACGGTATCAAGGTCAAAAGCCACCGCGATTCCCCACCCCAAAACAAAGCAAACCGCGAGTTTCAGCAGTGAAAGCCAGATAGCCTGACCCAATTTGCGGGTGGTCAGGCGCGCAATGGCGACGCCTACGGTGATCAACATCATGGGGATCGCCATTTGCCCCAGCAGATCCAGTGTATTGGTCAGAAAGACCGGGGTTTCCCAGCCACGCCACAGAAACAGAGAGCCGAGCAACGTGGCCCAAACCATCGGTTCTCGGGCCGCTTTTCCAAACGCGCCTTTGCCCGCGACCAGATAGATGCCGTAGGTGAACGACAGCAGAGCGGTAACAGCCAGAAATACCACGGCAAACCCCAGCCCCGCCTGCCCAAAGGCAAACAGGCACAAGGGCAGCCCAAGGTTTCCGGTGTTTCCAAAGATCAACGGCGCCAAATACGTTCTGCGATCCAGCCCACGGAACCGCACGAATACTTCGAAGGCCACTGCAAGCGCGATGTGACCGGCAATGGCCGCCACGGTAAAGCGCGTCAGTTCACCGGCCGGGATCTCGGTCTGCATCAGCGCGACAAAGATAAGGCTGGGAACCGCAAGGGTGACCGCAAGGCGCGTTACAAATTGCAGCCTGTATTCAAACCCCAATTTGACCCAGACAAAGCCGATCCCTGACAAAATAAAGACAGGGGCCGCGATTTCAAAGACTGTCAGTAAGAGGTTCACAGACTGTTTCCCTAATTTTCAGATCAATGATTGGCATTCTCGCGCGGAAAGAGGTAGTAAGTCCCCTGGGGGCTGTGAAAATGCTTAAGACAAACGCCAAGTACCGTTTGGGCCAGGTGGTCCGCCACAAAAAACATCCCTTCCGGGGGGTGATTTTCGACGTGGACCCAGAGTTTTCCAATACCGAAGAATGGTATCAGGCCATTCCGGAAGACAGCCGTCCGATCAAGGATCAGCCGTTCTATCATTTGTTGGCAGAAAATGATCAATCCTTCTATGTCGCTTATGTTTCTGAACAAAACCTGATTGCTGACCAGTCGGGCGAACCTGTGGAGCATCCTGATATCCCCGACATGTTCGGCCCGTTCGAAAACGGGGCATATCCGCTGCACTTTCATTTGAACTGATCAGGTGCGCGCTTTGCGCCTGGATCAATATCCCAGCGCACAACCGTCTTTCCTGGGATCGCTTGCGCCCTCCAAAACGCCGTCTTCACGGATCCTGATTGCTTGGGCTCCGCCAAGTGGTGTTTCCGGCGCTTGAACATTGTGACCCATGTCGGCCAATTGTTGAGCGACCTTGCGCGGAATTCCGCGCTCTAACTTAAGAACGCCTGCATCTGCAAAGGCACGCGGGGCGTCAATACATTGCTGCAGTCCCAGCCCGTGATCCGTCAGGTTGGACAAAAACCGCGCATGCCCGGTTGGTTGAAATGCGCCGCCCATAACGCCGAAGGGCATGGTCACGCGCCCATTTTCGCACAGCATACCCGGGATGATCGTGTGCATCGGGCGTTTGCCGGGGCCCATTTCATTGGGATGTCCGGGTTCGAGCGTGAATCCTGCCCCTCGGTTCTGTAGCAGGATCCCGTATTTCTCGGACGCGATGCCCGAGCCAAAGCTGTGGAAGATCGAATAGATCAGGGAAACGGCCATCCGATCGCGGTCAACGACCGTAATGTAAACCGTGTCTTTGTGGATTGCCTCGGTCAGAGGGGCCGCCGCAGGCATCGCGCGTTTGGGGTCAATCAGGGCTGCCAGTCTGTCGGCCAAGCCCTGATCGCAGAATAACGCGGCCCGTGCAGTGTAATCCGGGTCTGCAATGAACCGGTTGCGCGCATCATAGGCCAGTTTCGAGGCTTCGGCCTCGATATGGATGCGCTCGGTCCCGAAGGGATCCATGCTGGCCAGATCGAAGCTTTTCAGAATGTTCAAAAGCAGGATCGCGGTCGCGCCCTGACCGTTTGGTGGGTGTTCGACAAGGTCAACGCCCTGATAATTGCCACTTACGGGTTTGGCTTCGGTAGATTGGGTTGCCTGAAAATCAGCAAGCGAGTGCGCGCCGCCCATTTGCGTCAGTGCGTCGACCATATCTTGCGCGATATCGCCCGAGTAGAAGGCGTCGCGCCCTCGCTTGGCAATCTGGCGCAGAACTTCGGCTTGACCGGGCGAGCGGAAGACCTGCCCGACCGTCGGAACCTTGCCGTCGATCAGGTAATGGTCGCGCGCGGCACCCTGCAGCGTTGCTTCACCTGATTGCCAGTCGAACGCAACCCTTGGTGCCACCGGCACGCCGATGTCGGCATAGTGAATCGCAGGCTGAAGGATCGCGTCGAGGCCCAGCCTGCCCTCGGTCTCGGCCAGATGACACATGGCGTCCACCGCACCGGGTATGGTGACAGAATCCGGCGTATTCAGCGGTACAGTCGTCAGACCGGCATCGCGCAGTTTCTGAGGGTTCGCCGCCGAAGGTGCCCGCCCGGATCCATTCAGCGCCCGGATTTCATTTTCTCCGGCCCGATTGAAAAGGACAAAGCAATCCCCGCCCAGCCCAGTCATTTGCGGTTCGCAAATGCCCAGAAGGACGGCTCCGGCAATCGCCGCATCCATTGCGTTGCCGCCTTTTTGTAGAATGTCCACCGCGACTTGGGCCGCCAAAGGGTGTGACGTGGCACACATGCCTTCTGTTGCAAGAACTTCGGATCTGCCCGGAGTGTGAAAATCCCGCATAGCGCTGTTTCCCTGATTGAACGCGCCGAAGGTATCGCGCAGGCAGGTATTGTCCAGTCAAATCAATGGGAAGTTCCTCGGCGCCGTTCACTGGGTGGGGGCTGTGACACTGGACGCCGAGGGAAGCTATCTGAGCTACGAGAATCACTATGCCCTTTGTTTGCGGCGCGACCATGGTTTGATTGTGGCGATTTTGGGTCAGCCGGGTTCGGGAAAATCGAACCGAAGCGACAGCCTGTTGCAACCCTCTTTACGCTCATATCGGATATCGCTGGTCAATTCGTGGATCAGGAACCAGCCGAACCCCCCCTCGGGCAACTCTTCAATCGTTTCCCCCAGTGCCGCGGGAATCCCGTCGGGGACACGAAAGCCAGGAAGGGGCATACCTGTGTCGGAAATCAGGATGTCGAGCCAGTTCTGGTGAAAGCGGCAATGCACCTGGACCCGCGCCGGGGTTATCCCGGCATAGGCATGTTCGACCACGTTGTTGATGGCCTCTGCCAGCGCGATTTTCACGTCACCGGCCTTGTGACCGGGCAGGCCCTTTTCTTCGAGGCACAAACTCAGCTTGGCGATGCCAAGGCTGGCTTCCGCTTCAGTCGCGGCAAAACTCAAGTCCAGGCAGTTACAGTTACACATGGGCGTCGCGTCAAATCCGTTGAGCGGCAGGTTAGTCTGCGGGGGCGGACAGTGCGTCGTCCAACGACGCAAACAGCTTGAAAACCGTATCCATGCGCGTCAGCCGAAACACCTTTTCGACAAAGGGGTGCAACCCGGCCAAATCCAGTCTGCGATCATTGCCGAGTTGCTTCATCGCGGCGACGATGGCGCCAAGACCGCTGGAATCAATGAACTCCACAGGGGTCAGATTCAGAATGACCCGCGCGTTGCCACCTTGGGCTTCGTTCCTCATGTCTTCCTTGAACTGTATGGCCATGGCTGCATCTATCCGGTCGGAATGAACCGTGATGACCTGTATGTCGCCTGTTGTTTCGCTGGTCAGGCTCATGCGCGATGATCCTTTAAACTGAAATTCAATCGTAGAAATACGCTAGACGGCAATTCTTACCATTCGGTATCCATCAATGCGGAAAACAGGAGGAGCACCCGGATGAAACATGTTGTTATTGCAGGCGCGGCCCGGACACCCATGGGCGGATTTCAAGGCGTGTTTGATGGTGTAGCGGCGGCCGATCTGGGGGGCACTGCCATCCGCGCAGCGTTGCAAGGTGCCGGGGCCGAAACGGTAGACGAGGTTCTTATGGGTTGTGTCCTGCCCGCCGGTCAGGGGCAGGCCCCGGCACGGCAGGCCGGGTTTGCGGCGGGGTTGGGCGAAGACGTCCCCGCCACAACGCTGAACAAGATGTGCGGCTCTGGCATGAAAGCCGCGATGATGGCGTTTGACCAGATCGCGCTGGGACACGCGGACACGATGGTCGCGGGTGGGATGGAGAGCATGACAAACGCCCCCTATCTGCTGCCGAAAATGCGCGGCGGGGCCCGGATCGGGCACGGGCAGGTCGTGGATCACATGTTCCTTGATGGGCTCGAGGACGCCTACGACAAAGGTCGGCTGATGGGCACGTTTGCCGAGGATTGTGCCGAAGCCTATCAGTTCACCCGCGAGGCACAGGATGAATATGCGCTGCAATCCTTGTCCAACGCTTTGGCCGCGCAGGAAAGCGGGGCGTTTTCGGACGAGATCACTCCGGTCGTTGTCGCCACCCGCAAGGGTGAGGTGCAGCACGCCGCAGACGAACAGCCGCAATCTGCCCGGCCTGAGAAGATTCCCACGCTAAAGCCTGCATTCCGCAAAGATGGTACTGTGACGGCGGCCAACTCATCCTCAATCTCGGATGGGGCGGCTGCGCTTGTGCTGGCGTCCGAGGATGCCGCCAAAGATCAGGGGCTGACGATACGTGCGCGCGTTCTGGGGCATGCCAGCCATGCTCAGGCCCCCGGCTTGTTCACAACCGCCCCTGTCCCTGCCGCACAGAAATTGCTGTCCAAGATCGGGTGGTCCAAGGACGACGTCGATTTGTGGGAGGTGAACGAAGCCTTCGCTGTTGTGCCGATGGCCTTTATGCATGAGATGGGCTTGCCGCACGACAAGGTCAACGTGAACGGCGGGGCCTGCGCATTGGGGCACCCGATCGGCGCTTCGGGCGCGCGCATCATGGTGACGCTTTTGAACGCGTTGGAGAAGCGCAACCTAAAGCGTGGAGTCGCGGCGATCTGCATCGGTGGCGGAGAAGGCACCGCGATTGCAATCGAACGTATTTGACGCATGGGTGGTTTCGGCATAGGTGGCATTGCACCTCGACTTATGCCGGACAACCATGATGACCGTTGACTACGACCTGCTTGCGAAAACCATCTCATCCCTGACCGAAGGGGAAACTGACGCGGTCGCACTCATGGCAACCGTCGCATGCGAGGTGCATCATTCCGACGATCGGTTCGACTGGACCGGGTTTTATCGCGTGACTGAACCGGATGTATTGAAGATCGGCCCGTATCAGGGCGGTCACGGATGTCTGGTTATCCCGCTCGAGCGTGGCGTGTGTGGCGCCGCCGCGCGAACGGGCGAGGTCCAGCTTGTGCCGGACGTGGATGCTTTTCCCGGCCATATCGCCTGCGCCTCGACCACGCGGTCAGAACTGGTTTTGCCCGTGCGAAACGCGTCGGGCGACATCATTGCCGTGTTTGACATCGACAGCGATCAACCGGACGCATTCACGCAGCAGGACGCGGACGCGCTTGGTGCAATTCTGACTGCCGTTTTCGCGAGTTAACTCCGGCAAGTGCGACACTGGCCGGAGCTTTGTTTGTCACGCGCTGAGGATCTTGGCTTTTTGGGCTGCGAATTCTTCGTCTGTCAGAACGCCTTTGTCTTTTAAGGCGACCAAACGCTCCAATTCGTCCGCCGTCGAAACCGTCGCGACGGATCGGATGTAATCTTTCTGCGCTTCCTCGAACTTGTTCATCGCAGCGACATTGTGTTCATGCATCTTTTCGCCCCGCGCGATCAGATAGGACAGCACCCCGAGCCAGGGAATGAGGATTACAAACGCGATCCATGCAGCCTTGCCGAAACCGCTCAGGTCTTTTGAGCGGAACACGTCGGCCACCACCGAAATCATTACCCAGAACCAGGCCACCATCAGGAACAGCCAGAAGATCGACCAAACTATGTCGAAAAACCCGATGCCATTTTCCATGTCTCTTCCAACCCTTTGCCAAAATGAGATTATTTCAGGAATTCAGTAACTACGTCACTGTAGCAGACAGTTTCCTCTTTGGCTGCGGATAATTTTTGATTGAAAACCCGCGGTGTTCATAGCGTGAGTTGGGTGGCCAGAAAGTACAGAACAGCAACCTGCAGACCGAGCACCAGATAGAGGTACATTGAAAACCGTCGCTTGCGGGTCTTGTGTCGGAAAATCCAGCGTCCCAAAACAGCACCCGGCGCCCCGCCAATTACGGCAAGCCATAGCAGCTTGGCCTCGGGCACGCGGCGTTTGCGACGTTTGGCGCGCAGCTTGTCCCATCCAAATGCCAGCAGGGTCAGAAGGTTAATGGCCCAAAGATACGCGACAGCAATCCACATGCGCGACGAATAGACAATCTCTGCCCGGCACCCAAGTGAAAAAACGCTTGGAAATTTCACCGACTCAGGTCATCGTGAAAAAGTTAGCAGAAATTTCACGAAAGACCGGAGCGCCACGTGAACAGCCAAGCCCCAAACAGGTCGACCCTTGGCGCGGATATCCGGGCATTGCGCAAAGCGCGGGGTTTGACCCTGACCGAGATCGCAGCGCGTCTGGAACGCTCGGTCGGGTGGCTCAGCCAGGTTGAAAGGGACAAGTCCGAGCCGTCAATCTCGGACCTGCGCCAGATCGCCGAGTGTCTGGGCGTGCCGATGTCGATGCTGTTTGCGCATTCTGCCGCCCCAGCGGATGAACAGGGCTACATTGTCCGTGCGGGGTCACGACGCCCGATGGGGTCTGGTGAGGAAGGGCTGATCGAGGAATTGTTGTCGCCTGACCTGACCGATGATTTCGAGATGGTGCATTCCACATTCGAGCCTCGGTCACAGATGCAGACCCCCGCAGATCGCCCGACGCAGGAGGTCGGCTATATGGTATCCGGCCGGTTGGATCTGACGATTGGAGGGCGGCAGTTCTCGGTCGGGCCCGGCGACAGTTTCCGCATCAAGCATGAACCCTATCAATGGGCGAACCCCTATGATGAGCCCGCCGTGGCCATCTGGGTCATCGCGCCGCCGGTGTATTGAATGAGTTTCGAGGCATGGACCATATTCGCGCTGTTCTGGCTGGTCTTCGTTACCACGCCGGGGCCAAATGCAGTCAACTGCATCTCGAACGGGATGAGCCTGCCGTTTCCTAAGGCGATGCTGGGGATATTGGCGATCCTGACACAGGCCACTGCTTTTCTGATCCTCTCGGCGCTGGGGATAACGGCGCTGATCGCGGCCTCTCCCACAGGGTTTTTCGTCGCCAAGCTGATCGGGGCTGGCTTTCTGATCTGGATGGGCATCCGTGGCTGGATGAATGCCAGCAAACCCGCGCCTGCATTCGAGCGGCCCGCGCGCCATGTCTATCTGCATGCGCTGGCCGTGGCGACGATCAACCCCAAAAGCGTGGCCGGGTATCTGGCGGCCTTCTCGCAGTTTGTTCAGCCCGGCATACCGGTCTGGCAGCAGATGGGGGTGATCATGCCCACCGTACTGGTCATTACAACGCTCAGCTATACCGGGTTCACTCTGCTGGGCGCGCTGATGGGCAAGGCTGCGCTGGGAGCGGTGTTCAATGTCTGGGTCCGTCGCGGGATGGCGACCTGTTTCATCATTTACGGCGTGTTGCTGGGCACCAGCACGACGCCTGCAGCAAGGGGGTAGCGATATGCACACCGGTTCCTGTCTATGCGGCAAGGTCGCGTTCAAGATTGACGGAGATCTCACGCCGCCAAATGCCTGCCACTGCGGTCAGTGCCGCAGGCAGTCGGGGCATCTTTGGGCTTCAACCGTCGCGCATCAGGACAACCTCAGCTTTACCGCCAGCGATACACTGGGCTGGTATCGCGCCTCGGACATCGCCAAGCGCGGCTATTGCAGCGCCTGTGGCTCGTTCCTGTTCTGGCAGCACAATGACGAGGACACGATTGCGGTTTCAGTGGGGTCGCTGGACGAACCCACCGGTTTGAAACTCGCCCAGCACATCTTTGTCGCGGACAAGGGCGATTACTATGATATCCAGGACGATCTGCCCCAGCGGGCACACTAACAGGGGATCAAGACCATGAGTGATTTTCCAACCAAGGCCCGTGTGGTCATCATCGGCGGCGGCGTTGTCGGCTGCTCATCACTGTATCATCTGGCCAAGAAGGGCTGGACCGACTGCGTTCTGCTGGAGAAGAACGAACTGACCGCAGGCTCGACGTGGCACGCGGCGGGCAATGTGCCGACCTTTTCGACCTCATGGGCGATCATGAACATGCAGCGCTATTCGACCGAGTTGTATTCGCGCCTTGCGGATGAAGTCGATTACCCGATGAACTACCACGTCTCGGGCTCGATCCGTCTGGCGCACAGCAAGGAACGGATGCAAGAGTTCGAACGCGCCCTGTCCATGGGTCGCTATCAAGGCATTCCGATGGAGATGTGGACTGCGGAAGAGGCCAAAGAGCGCTATCCCTTCCTCGAAACCCACGACCTTGAGGGCGTGTTGTACGACCCGACCGATGGCGATATCGACCCGGCGCAGTTGACGCAGGCTCTGGCCAAAGGCGCGCGTGATCTGGGGCAAAAGATCATTCGCTTTTGCCCGGCAACCGGCGTGACTCAGCACGACGACGGCACATGGACCGTTCACACCGACAAAGGCGATATCGCCTGTGATTATGTGGTCAACGCCGCCGGGTATTATGCGCAGCGCGTGGGTGAGATGTTCAAGCCCTTTGGCGGACGCACCGTGCCTGCGATGGTCATGAGTCACCAGTACCTGCTGACCGACGAAATCCCCGAGGTTGAGGCATGGTCAAAGGACAACGGTGGCAAGCTGCCGCTGCTGCGCGACGTGGATATCTCGTATTATCTGCGGCAGGAGAAGAACGGCTTTAACCTTGGCCCGTACGAGCCAAACTGCAAGGGCCATTGGATGACCGAAGACGATCCGATGCCCGAGGATTTCAGTTTCCAACTGTGGAACGACGATCTGGACCGGATCGAAGACATCGTCACCGACGCGATGGAGCGGGTGCCGCTGATGGCAACCTCGGGCGTCGGACGTGTCATCAACGGCCCGATCCCATACGCACCCGATGGCCTGCCGTTGATCGGGCCGATGCCGGGTGTGCGGAATGCGTTTGAGGCGCATAGCTTTACCTTCGGTATCGCGCAGGGCGGCGGCGCTGGTAAGGTGCTGGCCGAATGGATCGTCGATGGCGCGACTGAGTGGGACATGTGGGCCGTCGATCCGCGCCGCTACACCGACTACACCGATCAGGACTACTGCAACCAAAAGGGTATTGAGGTCTATGGCAACGAATACGCCATGCACTTCCCCCATCACGAATGGCCTGCGGCGCGCGACAAGAAAGTCTCGCCGGTTCACGCCAAGATCAAGGAACTGGGCGGTGTCATGGGGGCCTATAACGGCTGGGAACGCGCCAACTGGTTCGCCAAGCCGGGTGACGATACCTCGCTTGAGGCCACGCATACATGGGGGCGCTCGGGTCCGTGGGAGCAGCGGATCAAGGAAGAATGCGAGGCGGTGCGCGACCATTGCGGTGTGCTCGACCTGCCGGGGTTCTCGCGGTTCAAGGTGCAAGGGCCGGGGGCTGACGAATGGCTGCGGGGGCTTGTGACCGGGTCCCTGCCCAAGATTGGTCGTGTCGGGTTGGTCTATTTCTCGGACGACCGCGGTCGCATCCTGACCGAAATGTCCGTAACCCGCGAGGCCGAAGACCTGTTCGTGCTGGTCACAGCCGCCACCGCGCAATGGCATGACAGGGAATGGTTGGAACGCCATATGCCTACTGACGCAGCCTTTACGCTGGAGGACTGGACCACGCGCATGGACACGCTGATCGTGACTGGTCCCAAATCGCGCGAGGTGCTGAGCAAGGTTTGCGAAGCCGACCTGACGCTGCCGTGGCTCAGCTTTCAGGAAAGCGAGATCAAAGGCGGATGGGTTGCCCTTCTGCGCGTGTCCTTCGCCGGAGAACTGGGGTGGGAGGTTCACGCCGAAAACGCGGACATGCCCGCGATCTATGACGCGATCCTTGAGGCCGGGGCAAAACCGTTCGGCATGTATGCGCTGAACTCGCTGCGGATCGAAAAAGGCTACCGTGCTTGGAAGGGTGATCTGTCGACCGATTACACGTTGCTGGAAGGTGGACTTGATCGTTTCGTTAAACTGGACAAGCCGCAAGACTTCCCCGGCAAGGCCGCGATCCTGAACGAAAAGCAGCAGGGGGTGAGAAAGTCGTTCGTGACCCTGACGGTTGAGGCTGGTGAGTGCGACGCGCCCTACATGTCCTGCATCTGGCAAGGCGATCAGATCGTGGGTGAGACGACCTCGGGCGCATGGGGATATCGTGTCGGCAAGTCCATCGCGCTGGGCATGATCAAGTCGGAACTGGCCAATCCCGGCACCGCGCTGGAGGTTGAAATCTACGGCCAGAAATACCCCGCCGTGGTGCAAGAGGACCAGCCGCTTTGGGATCCGGCCAACGACCGGCTGCGGGCCTGATCCATGGCTGTTCCGCGCGTCATGCAGGGCGTTCACCTGACCCGCCACGGTGGGCCAGAGGCGTTGGAGTGGCGCGCGGATATCCTCGTGCCACAACCCGGACCCGGTCAGGTTTTGGTCCGGGTTGCTGCCGCGGGGGTGAACAATACCGATATCAACACGCGCGTGGGCTGGTATTCCTCGGACGTGACCAGCGCGACGGACGCGGTGGATCAGGATGTCGACGCAGGCGGCTGGGGCGGAGCATTGCACTTCCCGCGCATTCAGGGCGGCGATCTGTGCGGTATCGTTGAACTTGCAGGGCCAGAGACAGGCTTCACCAAAGGCCAGCGCGTTACTTGCCCAATCAACCTGCCGCGTCCACGCCCCGGCAATCCGACCGGGTTCATCGCGCTGGGGTCCGAGATCGACGGGGCTTTCGCGCAATATTGTCTGGTCGAGGCGGCTGATCTGTACGACGTATCGACCTCCCCCCTGTCAGATGTCGAGATCGCGGCCATCCCCTGCGCCTTTGGCACGGCTGAAAACCTTCTGACCCGCGCAGGCGTGACGGCCGGGCACAAGGTCCTGATCACCGGGGCCTCGGGTGGGGTCGGCCTTGCCGCCGTGCAACTGGCCCGGCTGCGCGGGGCGACCGTGTGGGGGGTCACCAGCCCTGCCAAGGCTGAGGTGGTCAAAGATCAAGGGGCCACGGATACGTTCGACCGTGGCGCGCCTTTGCCGAAAGACATGTTCGACGCGGTGATCGACGTCGTCGGCGGCCCCGCATGGCCCGACCTGATCCTGTCGCTGAAACCCGGCGGGCAGTATGTCGTCTCGGGTGCCATTGCCGGACCCATCGTTCAGGCCGATCTGCGCGATATCTATTTGCGCGACATCACTATCCACGGCTGCACCCATCAGGCGTTCGAGGTCTTCGGTCGATTGGTCGAACTTATGAACGCAGGCCGGATCAAACCTTTGATCTCAAAAACCTACCCGCTAAGAGATATCGCCAAAGCGCAAGAAGACTTTCAGTCCAAGGCGTTTGCGGGAAAACTGGTTCTCATTCCCTGAGGAAAGGTAAGGCAATGGCGGATATCACCCTGTTGGACGGCTCGATCGGGCAGGAACTGGTCAAACGCGGCGGCGAAAAGCCGACGCCTTTGTGGTCGACGCGGGTTATGATAGACCAACCCGATCTGGTGGGTCAGGTCCATGCGGATTACTTCCAACGGGGCGCGACGGTTGCCACCACCAATACCTATGCCGTCCACCGCTCGCGCCTTGTGCGCGAAGGGATCGAGGATCAATTGCCCAATCTGATCGACACAGCGCTGACACAGGCCGAAGGTGCGCGGCCCGCGTCGGGTGGCCGGATCGCCGGGGCGCTGGGGCCTTTGCTGGCCTCGTACCGGCCCGACCTGAAACCGGATGTCGAGGAAGCCGCCTTGAAATATGCGGAACTGGTGGGCCTGATGAACGACCGGGTGGACCTGTTCCTGCACGAGACGGTGTCGTCCTTGCAAGAGGCCGAAGGCGCGTTGCGCGGGACGGAAAGCGCAACCAAACCCGTCTGGCTGGCGCTGTCGGTGATGGATAATGACGGCACCCGCCTGCGTTCGGGCGAGCCTCTGGCGCAGGTTGCTCCGCTGGTCGATCGCTTTGCGCCGCAAGCGGTTCTGATCAACTGCACCCGCCCGGAATCGGTAATGCCCGCGCAGACGATCCTTGAAACGATGGGCCGCCCCTTTGGGGCCTATGCCAATGGTTTCACCGGCATCACACAAGGGTTTCTGGAAGACGCCCCCACCGTTGACGCGCTAACAGAGCGCCATGACCTGACCCCCGAAGCCTATGCCGATTTCGCAATGTCCTGGGTCGAACATGGGGCCACCATCGTCGGCGGCTGCTGCGAGGTCGGCCCCGATCATATCGAGACGCTGGCCCACGCGTTGCACGCCGCCGGGCACCGGATCGTTTAACCCGATGGCGACACAGCAGCACTTCGATATCCTCGTCGCCCCCGGCTATGTGCTGCTGGAATTGGCGTCGTTGGTCGAGGTGCTGCGGCTGGCCAATCGCGTCTGCCCGCATCCGCCCTTTACCTATACGTATAAATCCCTGAAGGGCGGGCCTATTCATTCCAGCAGCGACGCGATGATCCAGACCGAGGCTGTCAGTGCCCAGCCCAAGGCGGATTACCTGTTTGTCATCGGCAATTCCGACCCTGACCACCCCGACCTGTCATTGGGCCGCGTGGTGTCGGATTATACCTATCGCGGCGCACAGGTGTTTCTGTTGGCCGAAGCCGCCAGCCGCTATATCGACGAACACGGCACCGAGGATATGGCGACCCATTGGGAAAACGCCTCATTCCTGCGCGAACGTGGCGCCCGGTTCGAGGCCAAACTGTCCATCGCCACTCAGCAAGGCGCTGTCGTAACCTGCGCGGGGATGGAGGCGACGACGGATGTGGCATTGTCAGTCATCGGCCGCCATATCTCGGGACCCGCCAAGATGACCGTTGCCGACATCATGCTGCACGAGAACATCCGCGATTTCTCCTCGATGCAGCCGTTTTCCGGCACGCATCTGACGGCGACCGGGGATGCCAAGCTGGACCAGTGCATCAAGCTGATGCAGGCCAATATCGAGGACCCTCTGCCGATCCATCAGATCGTCGAGGAACTGCACCTGTCCAACCGCTCGCTTGAGCGGAAGTTCAAGACCTTCTTCGACACCACCCCCAACGGGTTCTACCGCGAGATGCGGTTGGCCAAGGCCAATAACCTGCTGCTCAACACCACCATGAGCGTGCGCGAGATCGGCCTAGCGTGCGGGTTCCCGAACGGGTTTTCGTCCGTCTACAAAAGCTTTTTCGGCGTCACGCCCTTTGTCCTACGCCGCGAAAAGCGCGCAGCACATCGGTGAAAATTACCAATTTTGTGACGCTTTTGACGCATTTATTGTCGATCCTTCATGGCATTTTGGTCCAAACCTGACAGTGCGGAGATTTCAGGATGGTTGATCTTCCCCAAAAGGCCCGCGTGGTCATCATCGGCGGCGGCGTCATCGGATGCTCGGTCGCGTATCACCTGACCAAGAAGGGCTGGAGTGATGTCGTTCTGCTGGAACGCAAGCAACTGACCAGCGGCACCACCTGGCATGCCGCCGGTCTTATCGCGCAGTTGCGGGCGACGGCGAACATGACCAAACTGGCGAAATATAGTCAGGAACTTTACGGCTCGCTCGAGGAAGAAACCGGGGTGGCCACCGGATTCAAACGCTGCGGCTCGATCACCGTGGCCTTGTCCGAAGAACGCAAGGAAGAGATTTACCGTCAGGCTGCCATGGCCCGCGCCTTTGGGGTCGAGGTCGAGGAAATCTCGAACGAACGCGTCAAGGAGATGTACCCGCACCTGAATGTCGAGGACGTCAAGGGCGCGGTCTATCTGCCGCTGGACGGGCAGGGCGACCCGGCCAACATCGCGCTGGCGCTGGCCAAGGGCGCGCGGCAACGTGGCGGGATCGTCAGAGAACGGGTGAAAGTCACCGATATCACCAAACGGGGGCGCAGGGTCACGGGTGTTGACTGGGTCGCCGATGACGGCAGTGCCTCGGGTCATATCGAATGCGACATGGTCGTGAACTGCGCGGGCATGTGGGGACATGAGGTTGGCCGCATGGCAGGCGTGAACGTGCCGCTGCACGCGTGTGAGCATTTCTATATCGTCACCGAAGGGATCGACGGGCTGACCCAATTGCCGGTGCTGCGCGTGCCGGATGAATGCGCCTACTACAAGGAAGACGCCGGTAAAATCCTGCTGGGCGCGTTTGAACCCAACGCGAAACCGTGGGCGATGGAGGGTATCCCCGACAGTTTCGAGTTTGATCAACTGCCCGAGGATTTCGATCATTTTGAGCCGATCCTCGAAGCTGCCGTGAACCGGATGCCGATGCTGGCCGAGGCGGGGATTCACACCTTCTTTAACGGCCCGGAATCCTTCACGCCCGACGATGCCTATCATCTGGGCCTCGCGCCCGAGATGGACAATGTCTGGGTCGCGGCCGGGTTCAACTCGATCGGTATCCAATCCGCCGGGGGCGCGGGTATGGTGCTGGCCGAGTGGATGGACAGCGGCGAGAAACCGTTTGATCTGGGTGATGTGGATATCAGCCGGATGCAGCCGTTTCAGGGCAACAAGCAGTATTTGTTTGAACGGTCCAAGGAAACGCTGGGCCTGCTCTATGCCGACCACTACCCCTATCGTCAAAAGGCCACCGCGCGCGGGGTACGACGCACGCCGTTCCACCATCACCTGCTGGAACAGGGTGCGGTCATGGGTGAACTGGCCGGGTGGGAGCGCGCCAACTGGTTCGCCAATGCAGGTCAGGAACGCGAATACCACTATAGCTGGAAGCGCCAGAACTGGTTCGAGAATTCTGCCGCCGAACACCGTGCGGTACGCGAGAATGTGGGCATGTATGACATGTCCTCCTTCGGTAAAATCCGCGTCGAAGGGCCGGATGCCGAGGCGTTCATGAACTACATTGGCGGCGGAGACTATTCGGTGTCCAATGGCAAGATCGTCTACACCCAATTCCTGAACCGCACAGGCGGGATCGAGGCAGACGTGACTGTCACCCGCCTGACCGAGACCGCCTATCTGGTTGTCACCCCCGCCGCCACCCGTCTGGCCGACCAAACCTGGATGCAGCGTCACGCGGGCGCCTTCAACGTGGTCATCACCGATGTCACCGCAGGCGAGGGCGTTCTGGCCGTCATGGGGCCCAACGCGCGCGCATTGCTGCAAAAAGTCTCGCCCGCTGATTTCTCTAACGCGGCAAACCCGTTCGGCACCGCGCAAGAGATCGAAATCGGTATGGGCCTCGCCCGCGCGCATCGCGTCACCTATGTGGGCGAACTGGGGTGGGAGATCTATGTCTCCTCCGACATGGCAGGCCACGTATTCGAAACCCTTCACGAGGCCGGGCAGGACATGGGCTTGAAACTCTGCGGTATGCACATGATGGATTCGTGCCGGATCGAGAAAGGCTTTCGCCATTTCGGTCATGACATCACCTGCGAGGATCATGTGGTCGATGCCGGGCTGGGCTTTGCCGTGAAAACCGATAAAGGCTGCGATTTCATCGGGCGCGAGGCGGTGATCGCGCGGAAAGAAACCGGACCACAAAGCCGGTTGGTTCAGTTCAGGTTGACCGACCCGGAGCCGCTGCTCTTCCACAACGAACCTATCCTGCGGGATGGGGAATATGTGGGCTATCTGAGTTCGGGCAACTACGGTCACACGTTGGGCGGAGCCATCGGACTGGGCTATGTGCCCTGCGCAGGCGAAAAGGCCGCCGACGTTCTGGCCTCAAACTATGAGATCGACGTCTGCGGCGTGAAGGTCAAAGCCGAAGCCTCGCTGAAGCCGTTTTACGACCCCAAATCGGAACGGACAAAAGTCTGAGGCGCAGGAAGGGGGCGCTGCCCCCGCCGCGGCACGCCGCGACTCCCCCGGGATATTTGAGGCCAGATGAAGCAGGGGATCCGTTCTTCATCTGGCTGTAAATATCCCGGAGCGCGAGGCAGAGCCTCGCATGTTGAGCCGGTGCATCGGGCGCGACACATCAGTTTTCATGATGAGGGTCGTCACAGATTTCGCGGTTTTCTTCGCAACTGCATTTGCCTTACAGAGCTTCAAGATCGATCGGAGACTCACCATGGCAGACGCCCCTGTACCGCCGAATAATGCAGACACGCCGAGGGGGTTGGCTCTGGCGGTTACGGCCTATGTTTTGTGGGGGTTTCTGCCGCTCTACATGAAGGCATTGGCGCATATTGGCCCTGTTGAGATTGTGGCGCATCGGGTCATATGGTCCGTTCCCGTGGCCGGTGCGTTGCTGATTGCGCTTGGGCGAACTGCGGACCTGAAAGCGGCATTGCAAAACCCTCGAATGTTGGGCATGGCCTGTTTGACCGCTGCGCTGATTTCCGTAAATTGGGCGATCTACGTCTGGGCCATTGCCAGTGGAAACGCGTTGGACGCGGCGCTTGGGTACTATATCAACCCTCTGTTCAGTATTGCGTTGGGTGCGGTTCTGCTACGGGAACCGCTTAACAAAACGCAGTTGATTGCTGTCGGTCTTGCCGCCGCCGGAGTTTTGGTCTTGGTGCTTCAGGCAGGGAGTTTGCCCTGGGCGGCCTTGGGCCTGATGGTCAGTTGGGGGTTCTACGCATTCTTCAAGCGTTCGTTGCCTATCGGCCCAAATCAGGGGTTTCTGCTTGAACTTCTGATCCTTTTGATCCCTGCCCTGGTATATGTGACATGGCTTGGCGCAGAAGGTTCCGGACATTTTGGGGCAACAGTTTCAGACACCATGTTGCTGGCCGCCGCCGGGGTGGTGACAGCCGTCCCGCTGCTGGTTTATGCGAACGGGGCCAAGTTGGTGCGCCTGTCGACGATGGGCATATTGCAATACATTGCACCGACCATGATCTTCATCACTGCGATCACAGTTTTTGGCGAGCAGGTGGACAGGGGGAGGATGATTGCCTTTCCGCTGATCTGGGCCGCGCTGGTCGTGTATTCGATCCCGATGATCCGGCAGATACGCGCTCAGGCGTGACGGAGGAGTGCTGCGGCTTCGGATGCCCAGATTGCATAGGTTTTAGGGCTGGGATGATAGCCGTCCGGCGCGGCCAATGCCGGATCGTCAGGCAAGTTCAGCGTCAGATGACGCGCCTGAGAAAACCCGGCGGTGACCTGTTGCAAAGCCTGATCCAATCGGGCGGCTTGCTGGCCCAGAACCCAGGCCAATGGCTGCGGCAGCGCCGGGAACCGGGCCATCTGGGGAACAGCAGTCGCAACGATGCGACGAACGCCAAGCTGCTGGATCAGAAGGGACATCAACCGCGTTTGTCGCTCAGCGAATTTCTTGCGTGTGACACCGCGCGTGACATCATTCACACCCAGCGCTGTGACTGCCATGTCAAACTGACCGCCTAAATCCTGCAGACGGTCAAGCGTATCCTGGGTGGTGTGACCGGTCATGGCTTCAAGCTGCCATTCGACGGTGTAGTGCCGGGACAGTTCCCGGACCAGATGTCCAGAAAGCGCCTGTGCCTGTGTGCCAGCGCCGACGCCGGCGGCTGAGCTGTCCCCGGCGATTAGAAGACGCAGGCGCGGCCCTCGTCCGTCGCAGCCGCTGCGGGGGCCAATGGGTTCGGGCAGAAGTTGCGCTTTGCGACGGACAGACAGGCCTTGCGCGGCCAGAACTGGCAGCAATGGCACACGCAACAACTGGTCTGCGGCAACTGGCATGATCAGCTCAGTGCGTTTTTGTATTCCAGAAAACGCGGATCGGTCATGACACGGGCCATCATCGCCTCGCGCAGGGCGCCAATCGTCTTGTAGGGGCGCATGACGACTTCGAATTCCTGTATCAGACCCTCGTCATTCAAGGTAATCAGATCGACGCCGACCGCGTCCAGATCGCCGACCTTGCACTGAAATTCCAACGCCCAGTCTTTGCCGTCGCCCATAACCCGGCGATAGCGAAAATCCGAGAACACCTGCCCCACATGTCCCAGTACCGCCGCCACCGGAGCGCGCCCTGTCCACGTGTTGTAGTAGGTGGGTGGTGAAAACCGCACATCCTCGGCCAGCAGCTCGTGAATTTTGGTTTCGTCACCTTTGGCAACAACTTCTTGCATGCGCTCGATTGTGGGATGCATGATCTTTCCTCCGCTTTTGGCGCAGAGTTGCGGAACTGTGCGACGCAAGCAAGGACGACGTTGCGGGAGGCAGCAGGCTGCGATAGGCAGGCGCGCATGAGCGAACCCTATTCTCCGCCCCAAACACCTTTGGACGTGCTGTATGAAGACGCGCAACTGATCGTGGTGAATAAGCCATCGGGCCTGTTGTCGGTTCCGGGCCGCGGAGAGCATCTGGCTGATTGCCTGTTGACGCGAGTGCAGGCCGCTTTTGCGCAGGCCTTGCTGGTGCACCGGCTGGATCGGGATACGTCGGGGGTGATGGTGTTCGCGCAGACCCCGCACGCCCAACGGCATCTGAGCATGCAGTTCGAGAAACGCCAGACCCGCAAAACCTATGTTGCGCGTGTGTTTGGCAGGGTTGAGCCCAGAACCGGCACCATTGATCTGCCGCTGATCGTGGATTGGCCCAATCGCCCGCGTCAGATGGTGTGTCATGAGACAGGCAAACCCGCTGTCACGGAATGGCGTGTTGTCAAACACCAAGGCGACACGACCCGTGTACGCCTGTTTCCAAAAACCGGGCGGTCCCATCAGTTACGGGTCCACATGCAGGCATTGGGGCACCCAATTCTGGGCGACCCGTTTTATGCGGACGGCGCGGCGCGCGACTATCCGCGCCTTATGCTGCATTCTGAAGAACTGCGCCTGAAAAACCCCGAGGGCGGCGTTTCAATGAAATTCCGTGCCGCCCCCGACTTTTAAGGTCAGATAGCACTGCTCCAGAGCAGCTTGAGATTGCCCAGAGAAAACCGCCTTGTGCGTCGTCTGGGGGTGCAGCGCTGACGGCTCTTTGCGATTTCGCGCTCAATTTCAAAGGCGCGCAGGCTGTGCTTGTCGGACCATTGACCCAGTTTGAGGGTCATCAGAACATGATTGTCTCGGCTTGGCATGGAGGGCATCCTTTTTCGTGTTGGTCCAGCCTTGCCGATCACTGCTGACACCACCCTGTCAGGGGAGTGTGTTAGAGTGTCAGCAGTTTAGCCGGAGATTTCCATGCGCCGTTCGACTCGTTTGTTTGAGATCATCCAAATCCTGCGCGCCTCAAACGCGCCCGTCACCGCCGAGATGCTTGCCGAAAAGCTCGAGGTTTCGGTGCGGACGGTGTATCGCGACATTGCCGCGTTGCAGGCGCAGCGCACCCCAATCGAAGGTGAGGCAGGCATCGGGTATCTGATGCGCCGTGGTTATGATCTGCCGCCACTGAACTTCGACGCGGAAGAGGTCGAGGCATTGTGGGTTGGCCTGTCCATGCTGGCGCGGACCGGCGACAGCACGCTGCAACAGGCTGCCGATCGGGTGTGTCGCAAAATCGACGCCCTGCGCGCGCCGGCGGATTGGCTGCAAGTGGCCCCGTGGGGTGCGCCCACGGACGACCCTGAAAAGGGATGCGTTCAGGTCGTGAACTATCGTGAGGCGATCCGGTCCGAGCGCAAGATCCGTATCACCTATGTCAATTCGGACGGCGAACGGACAGAACGGACCGTCCGCCCGGTTGCGCTGATCTATCATATCGAGTGCACGATGCTTGCCGCATGGTGCGAGTTAAGAAACGGGTTTCGCCATTTTCGGACCGACCGCATCTGGTCCTGTGACTTGATCGACGATCACTTTTGCGGTCAAGGCGCGCCGCTTCGCGCGATATGGCAAGAGCAAAATCGCTGGGACGCTGCCACACAACAATGATTGGCAGGTAACTGCCGATATCACCGGATTGTTGCTTGAGCCTGCGCTGCGTCGGCGCGATATACTGCACTGAACAAGATGGCCCCGGCAAACGGGTGCCAGAGCAGAAGGTGATTTCATGACCGTTTCCAAGTTTGTTGTTTCCGCCGGGCTGTGCTCGGCAATGTTTTTGGGCGCGTGTACCGACCCCGGCACGCTGAATTTGCCAGCCGATCCAAACCAGAACACAAAACAGGGTGCGATCCTGGGCGGTTTGGTTGGCGCGGGTGTTGGCGCGATTGCGAATGGCTCTGATCCGCTTCTTGGCGCGCTGGCCGGTGGTGCGATTGGTGCGGCTGGCGGTGGCCTGATCGGTAACCAACTGGACCAGCAGGCCGCAGAACTGCGCCAGCAACTGGCCAATCAGGGGATCACCGTGACCAATGCCGGGGACCGGCTGATTGTCACCGTGCCGAACGACATAACCTTTGACACCGACAGCTCGACCGTGCGCCCGGCGCTGCGGGCTGATCTGGTACGGGTGGGGCAAAACCTGGTGAATTACCCCAACTCGACCGTGCAGGTCATCGGTCATACGGACAGCGACGGTGAGGCGTCGTACAATCAGGCCCTTTCAGAACGCCGGGCCCGCTCGGTCGCCGATATTTTGCAGGCCAATGGTGTCAACAGTGCCCGGATCAGCACGATTGGACTGGGTGAGAACCGCCCAGCGGCCTCGAACCTGACACCCGAAGGCAAGGCCCGTAACCGCCGGGTTGATATCGAGATCATTCCAAACGGGCGCACCTGAACCTGACGGGGTACCGTCAGGTGCCTTGGCTTTTTTGCACATTGACTGCGCGTCATGGGGGCTTTGGCGCGCAGATGTGTCGCGCTAACTAGTGAAGACACCATCACGGAGCCCTACCATGTCTGAACCGATCCTGCTTGGCCTGTCCGGGTCGCTGCGCCAGAGCGCAACCAACCGTAAGCTGCTGCGCGAAGCCGCGCGGCTGTTTGATCCGGGGACATATGTCGAGGCAGACCTGAACCTGCCGCTTTATGACGGTGATCTGGAGGATGGCGAAGGTATCCCCGAGCCGGTGCAACTGCTGGCGGACCAGATCGCGCAGGCGCATGCCGTGATCATCTCGACCCCGGAATACAACAAGGGTCCGTCTGGTGTGTTGAAGAACGCGCTGGATTGGGTGAGCCGAACCAAGGGCAAACCGTGGGCCGACAAACCCGTTGCCGTGATGTCCGCCGCCGCAGGTCGCGCAGGCGGTGAGCGGGCCCAAATGGTGCTGCGCGGCTATATGGTGCCGTTCCAGCCGCGTATTCTGCAGGGGCCGGAAATTCATCTGGCCAGCAGTTCCAGTGAATTTGATGAGCAAGGGAAGCTGACCAGCGAAAGATATGAAAGCGTACTGCAAACTCTGATGCAGAAGCTGCGCGCCGAGGCTGGTTTCTGATCGTCGCGGGCCGCTTGTCGGTGAACCTTCGTCTGTCTAGGGTTTTGCCATGACGGAGGAAAAACAGACAGATGTTCTGGACCCGACCCGTGCCGCTGCGTTTCAGATCGCGCTGGGGCAGGGCGGGACCATCGGGGTTGGCACACCCCTGCCTGCCTTTTTCCACCAGCTTTATTTCTGGACGCCGCAGCCACCGGACCGTCTTGGACGGGACGGTCATCCAAAGGTTGGCGGGGGCCTGATCCCTGACATGGGCTTGCCACGCCGGATGTGGGCGGGTGGACGGTTGGAGTTTCATGCGCCGCTTGTTGCAGGTCAGGCAGCCGAACAGCGTTCGGTTCGGGAAAATCTTGTGTCCAAAACAGGACGAACCGGGCCGCTGGCCTTTGTCACGCTTCGCCACGAGATTTGGCAGGATGAAACGCATTGTCTGACCGAATGGCAGGACCTCGTTTATCGCAATGATCCATCTGACACGGAACCGCGCCCCGTGCCGTCGGTCGCACGGACCGATGAGACCGATCGGCGCGAGGTATCTTTCGACTCGACTTTGTTGTTTCGATACTCGGCGCTGACGTTCAACGGTCACCGTATCCACTATGATCTGGACTATGCGCGTCAGGTCGAAGGGTATGACGGTCTGGTCGTGCATGGGCCGCTGCTGGCCCAGTTGTTGATGCTGTTCGCCGAGGATGTGATGGGTCCGCTTGCACGGTTTTCGTTCCGCGCGACATCGCCGTTGATGCATACCGAAACCGCGACCTTGTGCCGGAACGGTCAGAGCATGTGGGTACGCGGCCCCGACGGGCGGCAATGTATGATTGCCGATGCCGCCGCGCGGTCACAGTGATGCTTCGGGCCGGAATTCGTCTGGGATCGTATCGCGGTCGTCCAGTATCAGATCGGCCATGACTGCGGCCACCTTCGGGGCCATTCCAAAGCCGATTTTGAACCCACCATTGGCGATGAACTGCCCCTTGTGCAAAGGATGCGCGCCCAGCATCGGGGCCCGGCTTTTGCTGCGGGGACGAACCCCGGCCCAGCGTTCGATCACCTCGGCCCCGTGCAGAACAGGGACCGCGCGCATGGCGCGCTCCAACACATCCGCAAGCGCGGCATCAGTGCTGGTCGGATCGTCATACTCCCGCTCGGAGGTTGAGCCGATGGCCAGCGTGCCATCCGCATGCGGCACGATATGGACCGTATCGGCAAAGAGCTGAGGAACCTCTCCGGCGTCGAACCGCAACAATGCGGCCTGTCCTTTGACGCCATTGCCGACGACTTTCCCAAATGCGTCGTTGAGTTCCTGCAGCCCGGCCAACCCGGTGGCGTGAACGACGTGCCCCTTGTCTGGCGCGTCGGTCACCACATCAACACCCATAACGGCCAGCGCCGATACCAGCGCGGCACAGGCGCGCCGTGGGTGCATCCGGGCACTAAGCGTGTCGTGAATCACGTACCCGGTTGGGCTGGGTGGGCACCACGATCCAAGTGTTGCGGTCTCAACGACACGCCAATCCGCCTTGCCCTGCCACAGTTCAGCCGCCGTATCCGCACGGGCGTAAGCCAGCTCCAGGGTTCTGGCGTCGGGAATGGGTTGCAGCCGACCCAGCCGTGCGTAACCCGCTGACACCCCGCCAGTTTCCTCGACTTGTGTCCAGAAAGGTTCGGCCATGATCAGGCTGTCGAACTGAAAGGCTTTTTTCGCGTTCCAGTTCTCGGGGACATGGGGGGCAAGGGCACCGACCAGCCCGCCGCTTGATCCCGCGCCCGCGCCGAAAAGATCAACGACCTGAACTTTTGCACCGCGTCGGGCGCAGGTCCAGGCGATGGACAGGCCAAAGATACCCGCGCCGCGTACCGTCACATCGACCATTGCCAAACCCCTTTTCCTTGTTCAGTGTCGCGCCGCTTAGCTACAGGATTCCCCGATGGCAGACCAGCGCGCCGAACTGACTTGGACCGACGATCAAATACCTGTTTCAGACCGGTTCGACGATCCTTATTACTCGTTACAGAACGGGCTGGCTGAGACGCGCCATGTCTTTCTTGACGGCAACGACCTGCCTGCGCGTTTCGCACCGGGATTTCATATTGCCGAACTTGGGTTTGGCACCGGCCTGAATATGCTGACGGTGTGGTCAGAGTGGGAGAAGTCCGGGCAAACGACACCACTGAGCTTTACCAGTTTCGAAGCCTACCCAATGGACCCTGCGGATATGTCCCGCGCGCTGGAGGCTTTCCCCGAAATCGCCCCCTGGAGCACGCGTTTTCTGCAGCACTGGCGCGGAGGATCGTGCAATCTGGGTACGCTGCGACTTGAGGTTATCGAAGGGGACGCGCGCGAGACCCTGCCCAAATGGAACACGTCCGCGGATGCGTGGTTTCTGGACGGGTTCTCTCCGGCCAAGAACCCAGAGCTGTGGGGGGCTGAGCTGATGCAGCATGTGGCTGATCATACGGCCCCCGGCGGCTCTGCCGCAACCTACACGGCTGCTGGTTTCGTTCGCCGCGGATTGGAGGAGGCGGGTTTTTCTGTCACCCGCGCGCCGGGATATGGCCGCAAACGCCACATGACGCGGGCGGTCAGATCATGACGCAGCAGAACAATACGCGCGCGGGGATCGCCCTGATGATCGCGGCAACTGTTGTGTTTGCGTTGCAGGACGGCATGTCCCGCCACCTTGCCGGAACCTACAACACCTACATGGTCGTCATGATCCGGTACTGGTTCTTTGCCGCGTTTGTTGTGGCACTGGCCCTGCGCGCTCCGGGTGGTATCGGGGTGACGGCGCGGACCAGCCAACTGGGATGGCAGATATTGCGCGGTGTCCTGCTTGCCGGCGAGATTTGCGTGGCCGTTTATGCCTTTACCGTTCTGGGCCTGATCGAAAGTCAGGCCGTGTTCATCTGCTATCCGCTTCTGATTGCGGCGCTCAGCGGTCCGGTACTGGGCGAAAAGGTAGGCTGGCGGCGGTGGATGGCGATTGGCGTTGGCTGCATGGGTGTTCTGATTATCCTCCAACCCGGTATGGGCGTGTTCAATCCGTTGGCCGTAATCCCCCTGATCTCGGCCCTGATGTTTGCCGTCTACGGGTTGCTGACCCGGTATGTCGCCCGGCAGGACAGCACCGCAACCAGCTTTTTCTGGACCGGTATCGCCGGAGCGGTCGCCATGACTGCGGTCGGCATGTGGTTCTGGGAGCCGATGGAAAGCCGCGATTGGTTCTGGATGGGGTTGCTGTGCCTCAGCGGGGTGCTGGGGCATTGGCTGCTGATCAAATGCTATGAAATGGCGGAAGCCAGCGCCGTGCAACCCTTCGCCTATTTCCATCTGATGTGGAGCGCAATTCTGGGTATCTCGGTATTTGGCGAAACCCTACGGCCCGCCGTCGTCATTGGCGCCGGGCTGGTCATCGCTGCTGGTCTGTTCACCCTATGGCGCGAACGCCGCCAAGGTTGAACCTATCAACTCCTGCGAAAACGGGATCGGCAGGGCCGGTTGGCCCAGACGGGCGCGGTAGACCGGCAGGCTTTCGGCGACGCGCATCACGTAATTGCGGGTCTCGCTGAACGGGATCGTCTCGATCCAGTCGACAACGTCGATCTCACCTGCGCGCGGGTCACCATACCGCCCCATCCACGAGATCGGTCTGCGCGGTCCGGCGTTATATCCGGCGGCCATCATCACGACGTTGCCGTTGAAATCCGCCGCCAGTCCAGACAGGTAATTCGCCCCCAGCTTGGCATTGTATTGCCAGTCCGACGTCAGCTTGCCCGTTTTATGACCGCTGAGAATGCCCATGTTCTTGGCAACAAGCTGCGCGGTCGCAGGCATGACCTGCATCAACCCTCGGGCGCCTGCACCACTGATGACAACCGGATCGAACTCGCTTTCGCGCCGGGCAATGGCCAACGTCATTTCTTTCGCCATCGGCAGGCCCAGATCGGCCACCGGGTGCACCGGGTAATAGGCAGCAGGAAGGACAACACCGGTTTTGGCCGCGCGCTTGGCAATCATCACCGCCAGATGCGGCTCTTTCAGTTCGATCACCAGATCGCCCAACTGGGTTGCCTCAACCGAGTCCAGATCCTCCACCAAATGTGTCAGGAACCGCTCAGACAGGTTTGCTTCGCCAGCTTGCAACAGCAGCAACCCCGCCTCCAGCACGCTGGATTCGGCGAATTCGGCCTGTTTCCAATGCGGCGCGCGTCTTGGATTTGCCAATTCACCGTCGAAGGGGCGGCCAATCTGCTCGGCCGCCAGCAAACCGTAGAAAGAGGTCTGATGGTCCGCGCCCATCGCATAGGCTTCGTAGGCCTTTTCCGCATTGCCCTGTGCTGCGTGAGCCCGCCCAAGCCAATACCCGCCCCGCCCTTTCGAGATAGGCGACTGAACGGCGTCCGAGAAATTCTGGAAATGACGCACGGCGGTCGCCGGGTCGTTCAGCTTGCGCAGGGCAAGGAAGCCTGACAGCCATTCAAGATCGGCATATCCATAGCCCATTTCTGGTGTCATGTGGTGGTTGGCCGCGATTTCATAGGCACGGTTGGCATCGCCGCCGCGCATCTCCAGCCGCGCCAGCCGACGGCGGCCTTCGGCCCATTTGTCCGGTTCGCCCAAAGACTCGGGACCAGTGGACCGCGCCAGCATCAGGTCAATGGCGCTGTCATCCAGTTCCTTTCTGTCCCGCCAGACAAACCGGTCAAATGCCAGCCCCGGAGAGTCTGCCAGTGACTTGGGAACGGCGGCAACCTTACCATCTACACCGGGCAGACGCTTTTGCAGGGCGATCCGGGCTTCGGCCAGTTTACGATGATCAGACCCGACCAAAGGCAGCATCTGCCCCGCGCTGACAAGGTGGTTGTCCCACAGCATCCGATCCAGCCGGGCCTCATGGTGGGGTTTGAGGAGCTTGCCGAAGTTTTCAAGGTAATCCTTCTGCAGACCTTTGCCCATCGGCATGGTCCGCCACGCCGCAACAATATCCGCCTCGGCATCCCCCGGACGCCCCTTGGACTTGAGTGCCACGGCATAGTTCAAGGCACCTTCCGCCGTCTGCGGCGGTATTTCGGCATAGAATTTCAAGACACGGTCAGGATCCGCTCCGGTAAATGCCGGTTCGCTTTTGCGGCGCAGCCATGTCAAACCGGGCCAGTCCGGGCGACGTTCCAGAAAGACCAATACATCACCGGAACTGCCAAAACCTTCGCGCAGCCAATGCCAGACGATTATGTCACGCGATACGGACCCCCGGGCACCGGCTTCGCGCAAAGCGGCGTTCCAGTCGCCCTTGCGCATTTCATCCAGCCCGGCGCGCAGATCGCTCGCTGCGTCGGCATGCGCCTGCCCGAATGATCCCAGAATCATTGCCATCAATAGCGTCAGAACGCGTGTCATGCCTTGCATTTCCTAACCAACCAAGGATAGAGCCATTCAGGATAAACCTTGCGCCGCCGGGATCAACTCACATCGCGCAGATTGTGATCGCTGGCGGCACAATAATTGCCAACTGCACTCTGAGGAGCGTGTCATGTTCAAAGGCTCGATGCCAGCCCTGGTTACCCCGTTCACTAACGGCGAGTTGGACCTGGATATGCTCAAACGGTTGGTCGAATGGCAGATTCAGGAAGGGTCGACGGGCTTGGTTCCTGTCGGCACCACCGGAGAAAGCCCCACCCTCAGCCACGAAGAACACGAAACCGTCGTCGCAGAGGTCGTGAAGGCCTCGGCCGGACGCGTGCCCGTGATCGCGGGTGCAGGATCGAACAATACGGTCGAGGCTATCCGCTTCGTGCGATTCGCACAGAAAGTTGGTGCCGATGCCGCGCTGGTCGTGACCCCCTATTACAACAAGCCGACGCAAAAAGGGTTGATCACGCATTTCCGCGCGCTGCATGACTGCGCCGATATTCCGATCATCATCTACAACATACCGGGCCGCTCGGTCGTCGACATGACGCCTGAAACGATGGGAGAGCTGGCGCAGTTGCCGCGCATTGTTGGGGTCAAAGACGCCACCGGTGATCTGGTGCGTGTCAGCCAGCAGCGCGCCACCTGCGGCGCAGATTTCTGTCAATTGTCGGGCGAGGACGCAACCGCGCTGGGCTTCAATGCGCATGGGGGCGTGGGCTGCATATCAGTAACAGCAAACGTGGCACCTAAGCTCTGCGCCGAATTCCAGCAGGCGACCCTTGAAGGTGATTATGCCAAAGCGCTGGAATACCAGGACCGGTTAATGCCTTTGCACGAGGCGATCTTTATTGAACCGGGTCTAGTGGGCGCAAAATACGCCCTCAGTAAACTTGGCCTCTGCAGTACCGAGGTCCGTTCGCCGCTGACAGAACTGGAAGACGGCACCAAATCCGCGATTGATGCGGCAATGGCCCACGCCGGTCTCGTATAGCTCGGCTGACCCTTGGTGGGGTCCGCCTTTCATCTGGCTGAAAATATCCCGGGGGATGAATTGGTCTGAAAGACCAAGAAGGGGGCTGGCCCCCTTCCTTACCGTTTGCCGTAATACAATCCGACCACGTGCTCGGCCTGCGCGAAAAACAACCAGCGTGACACGGCCACGCCCGTCAGATGCGAGAGCACCGCAAGCAGCGCGAAAAAGTGGTTGAACGGCAGAAACAGTAAAACAACTGGGGCGAAGAACGCCAGCAGAAACGAAATGATCCTCAGTTTCTCAGTATGCTTGCGCCCCACGACGTGCACGAACTCCCGCAATAGATAGTTCGTCCCCGTGTGAGGTGGTTCAAAAGCCCGAACTGCCCCACGCGACCCCAGACCCGTAGCAGTGCCTAGGTTGGTTCCTGACTGCGCGAACGCCTTGTCGCTCTGCCACCAATACAACGCTTGAATAGTCGCGGCGATCAGCAACAAAGGAACGGCCAACCCGGTTTGACCTGCAAGCAGTGCGCCCCCAGCCAGGCTGAAACTCAGGAACAGTGCCGGCGTCAACTTCATGTTCCAGCGCGGGATGGTCTTGAGTTGGGTATAGATCATGGACGTCGTAAAAACAGTCGCCAGCGAAAACACGGACCCGATAAGCCCGAGCACGCTCCACCGTTGTCCCAGAAAGACGGCTCCGAGCGCGTAAAGACCCATGACGATCAGTGCGATAACTGCGCACCATCCTTCGCGGCTAAGCCAACTGGACCTCCATTGCGTGAACGCCTTCCAAGCACGTTCCGGGTGCCCAAGGTGGAAGGTCGAGGCCATCAGCCCGCCAACAGACAGACCATAGGCGATCACAAAGAAAGCGAACGCAACCCAACCGGTGACGTCCGGCATCCCAAGGCCCAGAAAGAAGAGAAGACCAAATCCCAGACCGGACAGGGTGGTGAAGATGATGACGGAAGGGGCTGGATGCATCAGAGCTTCTCCAGAGCTTTGTCGAGCCAGCCGATAAAGCCCTTGGGTTCTTCAGCGACCGGGGCCAGCAGCGGTGCCAGAATGTCAATCTGGTCTTCCACCTGGTCCTTGGGGCGCGGTGGCAGGTATTTGTTCACAGGCTTGGTGCCCATCTCGGGCATCAGGTCCATGCCTTCTCGCTCGGCAACCAATTTGCTGACATCGCTTTCGGGGTCTCCCAGATCGCCGAAATGCCGCGCTCCTGCGGGGCATGTACGCACACAGGAGGGGACACGATCCACCTCGGGCAGGTTTTCATTGTAGATACGGTCCACGCAGAGCGTGCATTTCTTCATCACCCCTTCTGCCAAGTCCATCTCCCGCGCTCCGTAGGGACAGGACCATGCACAGAGTCCGCAACCAATGCAGTCGCTTTCATTGACCAGCACAATGCCATCCTCGACCCGCTTGTAGCTGGCCCCGGTTGGGCAGACGGTGACGCAAGGCGCGTCCTCGCAATGCAGGCAGGATTTTGGAAAGTGGATTAGTTGGGCATGGCCTTCGGCGGGCTGAACCTCGTACGAGTGGACGCGGTTCAGGAACGTGCCTGATGGGTTGGCGCCATAGGCGTCCTGATCGGACAAGGGCGCCCCATAGTTTTCGGTGTTCCAGCCCTTGCACGAGATCACGCAGGCATGGCAGCCGACGCAGGTATCAAGGTCGATGACGAGGCCCATTTTGCGCTCGGTCGTTTGGGGGAGCTGGGTCATGACGGGCGTGCCTCTGTGCGTGTGGTGAGGGTCGGCTGGGGCTCTGCCCCAGACCCCGGGATATTTTTGGCCAGATGAAGCGCGGATCCGGTCATTTGCCAACCTTCCAGGCGAGATCCTTTGGGCCGGTGCCCACAGGGGATTGGATCGGGTCGAATTCAGGTTGGCTTTGCGCGTCGGTCGGAGGGGTGGTCTTTTCGATTTTGACCTTGAGGTCGAACCATGCCGCCTGACCTGTCACCGGGTCCGAGTTGGCCCATCGCATCCCATCACCTTTGGGCGGGAGCAATTCGTGGATCAAGTGGTTGAGGAGGAACCCTTTGGTGGCTTCGGGGGCGTCCTCTTGCAAAGCCCAGGCGCCTTTGCGCTTGCCGATGGCGTTCCATGTCCAAACGGTGTTGTCGTTGAGCGCGGCCATTTCCATGACCGGGACAGTGATCTCGCCGTGGGGCGAGGTGACTTTGGCCCAGTCGCCGTCTTGCAGGTCATGTTCACGCATGAGTTTTGTTGGGACATAGAGCGGGTTGCGGCCGTGGAGTTGTCGTAGCCAGGCGTTCTGAGTGCCCCAGCTGTGATACATCGCCATGGGGCGTTGGGTCAGGGCGTTGACAGTAAACCCGTCGTTGCCCTGCTGGTCGGTTTCGTACCAGATGGGCAGCGGGTCCATTGTATCCTTGAGGCGCTGACGCAGATGCTCGGGGGGCTGGCGGTCACCATGCCCTTCGGCGGCCAGTTGGAATTTGCGCATTGGTTCGGAATAGAGTTGGAACAGGTAGGGCTGCGGGCTGTCATAAATGCCCATGCTGACGGCCCAGTCTTGATAGGCGGTGTTCCACGGTTTGTAGTAATCCGCGCCTTTGGGGATGTGCGCGACGTAGAAACCACCGTTTTCGATGTAGCGGTTCAACTGGTCGGGGTTGACCGCGCCGCGGCCTTCTTTGTCGCCGTCTTCGCCCCGGAACCCGGCCAGAGGGCCGATGCCCGGTTTGCGTTCGTGGTTGACGATGTAGTCGGCATAGTCCTTCCACTTGGCAGTGCCGTCTTCATTGGTGAAACCCGGCAGTTTCATGCGGTTGGCCAGTTCGATTAGCACCGATTGGAACCCGCGCACGTCGCGGTCGGGTTCCACCACCGGCCAGCGGATGGCGTCGGCGGCGGCGTCGGCCTCGCAAATTGGGCGGTCCAGCAGCGAGATACAGTCGTGCCGTTCCAGATAGGTGGTGTCGGGCAGGATCAGGTCGGCATAGGCCACCATTTCCGAGGAATAGGCATCCGAGTAGATGATCTTTGGGATGACGTATTTGCCGTCTTCGGTCTTGGCCGACAGCATCTCCATCACACCCTTGGTGTTCATGGAGGAGTTCCACGACATGTTGGCCATATACATGAACAGCGTGTCGATTTTGTAGGGATCACCGGCGGCGGCGTTCGAGATCACCATATGCATCAGCCCATGCGCTGACATCGGGTTTTCCCAAGTGAACGCTTTGTCGATGCGCTGGGCGTTGCCTTGGTCGTCCAGAAGCAAGTCCTCGGGGCCGCGCGGGAAGCCAAGGTGCGGGCCTTCCAGAGGGCGACCGGGGCGGCGGTCGCCGTGTGGGGTGGGGTGCGCCTCGACCGGTTTGGGGTAGGGCGGTTTGAAGCGGAAGCCGCCGGGAACTTCGACCGTGCCCAGAAGGATTTGCAGTACGTGCAGGGCGCGGCAGGTCTGAAAGCCGTTGGCATGGGCCGAGATTCCGCGCATGGCGTGGAAACTGACCGGTCGGCCCGTCATTTTGGAGTGTTTTTCGCCTCGGAAGTCAGTCCATTCGTGGTCCAGCTCGATCGCTTCGTCGAAAGCGACGCGGGCGATTTCGGCGGCGATGGCGCGGATGCGTTGGGCAGGGATGCCGCAGCGGTCGGCCACGTTTTCGGGGGCGTGCTCGTCGGACAGGTATTTCTCGGCCATCAGGTGAAAGACCGGGCGGTGGGTGACGCCATCTTTGTCATAGGTCGCCGACAAATCCGGACGGACGCCGGGTTTGTCGAAGGCGGTTGGCTCGCCTGTCAGACGGTCAATCACCAGCGGTTTGCCATCGGCATCGCGCAGGAATAGGCCCTGTTCGGGGCCCTCGGCGGCGTTCACCAAGACGGGGGCGTTGGTGTAGCGGCTGAGGTAGTCAAGGTCGATCTTGCCCGCCTTCATCAGCACATGGATCAGCGACAGGATGAAGAGCCCGTCGGTGCCCGGCGTGATCCCGACCCAATCGTCAGCCACCGCGTTATAGCCCGAGCGGATCGGGTTCACCCCGATCACCCGCGCGCCGCGTGCCTTGATCTTGCCGATCCCCATCTTGATAGGGTTGCTGTCATGGTCCTCGGCCACGCCGAACAGCATGAACAGCTTGGTGTGGTCCCAGTCGGGCTGGCCAAACTCCCAGAAGGCACCGCCCATGGTGTAGATGCCACCGGCGGCCATATTGACCGAGCAGAACCCGCCATGGGCCGCATAGTTTGGCGTACCGAAATGCTGCGCCCAGAAACTGGTGAAACTCTGGCTTTGGTCGCGTCCGGTGAAAAAGGCCAGCTTATGCGGGGCGGTCTCGTGCAGCTCGTTCAGCCAGCCGACAGCGGTGCTGATCGCCTCGTCCCACTCGATCTCCCGGAACTCGCCTGAACCGCGCGGCCCCACACGGCGCAGCGGTTTGCGCAGGCGCGAGGGTGCATTGACCTGCATGATCCCCGCGCTGCCCTTGGCGCATAACACGCCCTTGTTGACGGGGTGGTCCCGGTTGCCTTCGATATAGGCGACCTTGCCGTCCTTCATGTGGACGTTGATACCGCAGCGGCAGGCGCACATGTAGCAGGTGGTCTTGCGGACCTCGTCCGAGACCTTTGGTGAGGTGTTGATCACTGGCTGGTTCAAAAAGCGCCCCCCTGTCTGCTTTTGACCCGATCATTCCCACGGATTGCGAAAATTCGGAACAATTTTTTCATTTCTGGGCGACGGGGCAACTTATTTCCCGCCGTCATTATGTTGCGCCTGAACTGCGGTGACCGCGATCATGTGCAGAATGTCCTCGGACGTGCAGCCGCGCGACAGGTCGTTGGCGGGTTTTGCCAAACCTTGCAGAACCGGGCCGATGGCCTCGACCCCGCCGATGCGCTGCGCGATCTTATAGCCAAGGTTTCCGGCATTCAGGCTGGGGAAGACGAAGACATTTGCCTCGCCCTTTAACGGTGAGTCCGTGGCCTTGGTTGCGGCGACTTCGGGGACGAAGGCGGCGTCGAATTGCAGCTCTCCGTCTATCAGCAGGGTTGGGGCCTTGGCGCGCGCGATCTGCGTTGCCTCGACCACTTTCGAGACCTTGGGATGATCTGCGCTGCCCGAGGTGGAAAAGGACAGCATCGCAACGCGCGCTGTATCGCCGGTCAGGGTGGTGTAGGAGTCAGCCGAAGCGCGGGCGATTTCCGCCATTTCCTGCGCGTCGGGGTCCACGACCAGACCGCAATCGGCAAAGATGCGGGCGCCTTTGACCTCGTGATGGTCCTGACAGAACAGCATCAGGAAGAAGCTGGACACCATCGCCGCATCGGGCGCGGTGCCGATGATCTGCAACGCGGCGCGCACGGTGTCCGAGGTGGTCTCGACCGCGCCGCCGACCGTGCCGTCGGCGATGTCCTGTTGCACCAGCATTGCGGCGTAGGTCAGGCGGTTTGTGATCTGCTGGCGCGCCTCATCCAGCGTCAGGCCCTTGTGCTTGCGCCGCTCATACAGCGCCTGCGCAAGGCCGGGCGTCAGGTCAGAGGTGGCCGGGTCGTGAATGTCGATCCGGCCCGGGTCAAATCCCTCGTGCGTGCTGAGAAGGGCCGAAACCTCGGCCCTGTCTCCGATCAGGATGATCCGCGCGACATTCTCTTTCACGGCTTTCACCGCGCCTTCGACAACGCGGGGATCGTCGCCCTCGGACAGGGCGATGATCTTGTCCGACGCGCTTGCCGTCCCGAGAATGGCGCGCAGAGGCTTCACGCGGATTACGCCCCAGCCTGCGGGGTCATGTCATCGGCGCTGACGCCCGCAACGGCCACCGGTTTCTTCATCGCGTCGCGGCGGAAGGGCTCCCCCAGTTCCTGGTTGATCATGGCTTCGATCAGGGTGGTGATGCCGTTCTTCTGATCTTCTATGGCCTGGTTCAGGGCTGCGGTCAGCTCGTCCATGGTGCGGGCCACGACGCCTTTCAGACCACAGGCCTGCGCGATACCGGCGTAGGAGACCTTGGTGTCCAACTCGGTGCCCACGAAATTGTCGTCGAACCACAGGGTCGAGTTCCGTTTCTCCGCCCCCCACTGATAGTTGCGGAACACGATCTGGGTGATCGCGGGCCATTCTTCGCGCCCAATTGCGGTCAACTCGTTCACTGCGATGCCAAAGGCACCATCCCCGGCAAAGCCCACAACCGGCACGTCCGGGCAGCCGATCTTGGCCCCCATGATCGACGGCAGGCCATAGCCGCAGGGCCCGAACAGGCCCGGAGCCAGATATTTGCGGCCATCCTCAAAGGACGGATAAGCGTTGCCGATGGCGCAGTTATTACCGATATCGGACGAGATGATCGCCTCTTTCGGCAGGGCGGACTGGATCGCGCGCCATGCCATGCGGGGGCTCATCCAGTCGGGCTTGGCCGCGCGCGCGCGCTGGTTCCACGTGGTGCCGGGATCGTCGTCTTCGTGATCCATGCTGGAGAGCTGCTGCGCCCAGGCAGATTTCTTCTGCGCGATACGCGACTTGCGCTCGATCCGACCTGCATCGCCGGCGGTGTCACTGAGTTGCTCAAGAATACCGTTGGCCACTTTCGCGGCGTCGCCGATGATGCCGACCGAAACCTTTTTGGTCAGGCCGATCCGGTCAGGGTTGATGTCGACCTGAATGATCTTGGCATTTGCTGGCCAGTATTCCATGCCATAGCCCGGCAGGGTCGAGAACGGGTTCAGGCGGGTGCCTAGGCACAGAACCACATCGGCCTCGCTGATCAACTCCATCCCAGCTTTTGAGCCATTGTAGCCCAGCGGCCCGGCGAACAGCGGGTGGCTGCCGGGGAAAGCGTCATTGTGCTGGTAGCCGACGCAAACAGGCGCATCCAGTCGCTCTGCCAGTGCCTTCGACGCCTCGATCCCGCCTTCGGACAGAACCACGCCTGCGCCGTTCAGGATCACGGGGTTCTTGGCGTTCGACAGCAGGTCCGCCGCCTGCGCCACAGCGCTTTCCCCGCCCGAAGGACGTTCGAATTCCACAATTGCGGGTAGGTCCACGTCGATGACCTGAGTCCACATGTCGCGCGGGATGTTCAACTGTGCGGGCGCGCTGGCGCGTTTGGCCTGCATGATCACGCGGTTCAGAACTTCGCACACGCGGGAGGGGTCGCGGACCTCTTCCTGATAAGCGACCATGTCCTCGAACAGTTTCATCTGCTCGACTTCCTGAAAGCCCCCCTGACCGATGGTCTTGTTCGCCGCCTGCGGCGTGACCAGCAGCAGCGGAGTGTGGTTCCAATAGGCGGTCTTTACGGCGGTAACAAAGTTGGTGATGCCGGGGCCGTTCTGCGCGATCATCATCGACATCTTGCCGGTGGCGCGGGTGTAGCCGTCGGCCATCATCCCGGCGCTGCCTTCGTGGGCGCAGTCCCAGAACATGATCCCCGCCTTGGGAAACAGGTCCGAGATCGGCATCATGGCCGAGCCTATGATCCCGAACGCATGTTCGATCCCGTGCATTTGCAGAACCTTAACAAAGGCCTCTTCCGTGGTCATTTTCATCTGAATGATCTCCGCGCATATGTGGACTGGCCGGGTCTTTTGCCCTGCCTTTACACACGGTTTTGACGGATGGCGCGGGGCGGCGTTAGGGCCAGAATGCGTGGCGGAGTAGGTCCAGTATTTCGCTAGGGTCAGGACCCTAACAGGCGCGGATCGCCTCGGCGATGCGTTTCACGCCGGGTTCAATGCGATCAGGCGCGATCGAGGAATATCCAAGACGGTAGAAATTCTGTGGCTGGTCGAGGCCGGAAAAGAAGGGCGCGCCGGGTTCGATATGAACGCTTTGGCCTTGCAATGTTTGAGCCAGCCGCCCCGTGTCCACATGATCCGGTGCCGACATCCAGATGGATGAGCCGCCCAAAACGCCGCGCCCAGCCACCGTCAGACCGTGCTGTTCGACGGCTGCGTCCAAAGCTGCGCGCCGTTGTGCCAGCGCCTTGGACATCCGCCGGATTTGCGCGTCGTAGTGGCCAAGCGACAGGAAATAGGCCGCGGTGCGCTGGATATGTCCCGGTGGGTGACGCAGGACTAGCGAGCGCAGGGCGCGCGCCTCGCGAATAAAGGGCTCAGACCCGACCATGTAGCCAAGGCGCAGACCGGGAAAGAGCGATTTGGAAAAGCTGCCGACATAGATCACCCGCCCGTCCCGGTCCATCGACTTGAGCGCGGGCGAGGGGGCACCCAGAAAGGCCATCTCGAATTCATAATCATCCTCGACCACCATGGCGTCCAACGCGCGGGCACGCGACAGCAGGGCGGTGCGCCGGTCTACGGGCATGGTGGCGGTAGTCGGGCTTTGGTGGCTGGGAGTGGTGAAAATCACATCGGTCTGCTCGGGCAGCGCCTCGGGCGGTAACCCGTCGCGGTCCACCGCGACCGGGGCCACTTTGCAATCGGAGTGGTTCAGCAGATCGCGCAGGGCATAGTAACACGGGTCTTCGATCACAGCCGTCCGGTTGCGGTTCAATAGAATGCGCGAGGCCAGCCACAGCGCATTCTGCGCGCCCATGGTGATCAGAATCTCTTCGGGGCGGGCGGCAATACCACGGCGGGGTAGGGTGTGGCGGGCGATGAATTCGACCAGCAGCGGATCGTCCTGATCCACGTAATCCCCGGTCAGGGAATCGAAGTCCTTGTGACCCAGCGCCCGCACCGCACACAGCCGCCAGTTGGCGTGATCAAACAGCGACCGGTCGGCCTGACCGTAGATGAACGGATAGCGATAGTCGCGCCAATCGGCGGGTTTGGTCAGGGTGTCCCCGTCCGAGAATTTGCGCGCCAGCGCCGTGGTCCAATCCACCGTCTCGTCCCCGCGCGGAGTGGGGGTGTATTTCGGCGGCACCGGCGCGTTTTCCGACACATAGTACCCCGACCGGCCCTTGGCGGTCAGGTAGTCATTGGCCAGCAGTTCCGTATAGGCCAGCGTCACCGTAATCCGGCTGACGCCCAGATGAGCGGCCAGTTTGCGGGACGAGGGCAGTTTCTCACCCACATGAAAACGACCCGACAGGATGCCCTCGGCAATCATTTGCTGGATCTGCGCCTGCAGCGTGCCTTGACCGTTGAGTTCAAGAAAGAAGGTGTCGACCGAGATGCCCATGCAGGTCTTATAGGGTGGACTTATGCTGGCGGCAATCTGGACTTACAAGGATTTGACCATTTGCGTTGACAATGAAATGCGACTCACCTAAATAACTAGAAATCTAGTTTAATGGAGATTGCGATATGTGGGAAACCGCCGCAGCAGGATTTTCCGCAATGGGGTCCGAGGCCCGGTTGAAGGTTCTGAAAACGCTGGTCCGGGCAGGTGAAGCCGGACTGACCGTCGGAGAAATTCAGGAACGCACCGGAATCGCACCGTCCACGCTGGCTCATCACCTACGGTTTCTGGCGGCCGGAGGCGTAGTGCAGCAGGAAAAGATCGGCCGAACCACGATCAACCGCGCCAGCTATGACGAACTGCGCGCCCTGGCGCAGTTCATTCTGTCGGAGTGTTGCGCGGACGAGGTGGGAAAGGCTGCGAACGATGGTTGAACTGACACAGAACCCGAAGATTACAGGAAAAGCCGCGCTGGACGTGATCAAAACACCATGGGCTGTGATCGTCGCGATCTTGATTGCCGTGGCGGTTTTGGACCCCGGAAACTGGGCAGAGGTTGTCACTTTCGCAGGCAAGGCCCTTGCCCATACCGGGCAATATATCCTGTTTGCCGTCCTGCTTCTGTCTTACCTCAAGGCAACAGGCGCCGAGGTCATGGTCGCCCGCGCCTTTGAGGGGCGCGAGACACGGATGATTTTCCTCGCTGCTCTGTTCGGAGGGTTGGCACCGTTTTGTTCTTGCGAGGTGATCCCCTTCATCGCCGGACTGCTGGCGCTGGGCGCGCCCTTGTCGGCGGTAATGGCGTTCTGGCTCAGTTCCCCTCTGATCGACCCGCCCACCTTGCTGATCACCGCAGGTGCGTTGGGCTGGCCGTTTGCGATCGGTAAAGCCGTGGCCGCCGTCGCTTTGGGGCTATTCGGTGGTTTCGTCGTGCGCGGTCTGATGCGCAGCGGCGCATTTGCGCAGCCGTTGCGGGAATACAAGCCAGCCGGTTGCTGTGGATGCGGCCCAAAGCAGGATGACAAACCGGTCTGGAGGTTCTGGCAAGAGCCCGAGCGTCGCCAGCGCTTTCGCACCGAGTTCGCTCATAACGGCCTGTTCCTGCTGAAGTGGCTGGCTCTGGCCTATGTGCTCGAGGCGCTGCTGGTCAGCTATGTGCCCGCCGATCTGATCGCCCGCGTGGTTGGCGGTGAGGGTGTCTTGCCCATCGTCATCGCGGCTTTGGTCGGGATGCCTGCTTACCTGAACTCATATGTTGCACCGCCGCTGTTGGCCGGTCTGACCGAACAAGGGATGAGTGTCGGTGCCGCCATGTCCTTCATGGTCGCAGGTGCGGTCAGTTCGATCCCGGCCATGGCAGCCGTCTGGTCGCTGGTTAAACCGAAGGTATTTGCGACCTATCTGGGGCTGGGCATAACCGGAGCCATTGTCGCAGGGATTCTATTCCAGATGGTCTAATGCGATTTGGCTCTCAAGCTGAACCCCAACCGCTCAAAAGAAAAAACCGCCCGGTGGTGTTACCGGGCGGTTTTGCGTGATCAGCTTGCGTCGCAATATCGCGGCAGCTTGAAGCGGTATCGCGGTTCGCCACTTTCGACATACACGCGTTTTTCTATGCAGGCGCTGTCGCCAACGGTCTGGGAAATCGGCGCTTCGGTTGACGTGATCGACGTTGCGGATCCATCCGGCAACCGTACCGAGGCGATGACCCCATTCTTGAGATCCCCGTTGATCGGCGTGGCAGACAGAACCGGGACCGTCATGAATGCTTCGTGTTCGTGCCGCCCGTCATCGTTGAGCAGCAAGAGCGCCGCTGCAACGGCGACGACTCCGACACCTCCGAGCACAGCCAGACCTTTGGTCTTCATAAAGGCATAGATCGACACGGCTCGGTGCGGACCAAATATGGCAGACAATACGTTCAGCATGAGGTTCCCGTCAAAAAAGCCCCGGCCTGTTCAGGCAGGGGCTGTCTGTGCATTAGGGGCGCAGATCGTCTTCGTCTTCATCCTCGGCCCCGCCTTTGGGCAGGTTGAAGAAGCTGTCCGCGTCGAGGACCGGCTCGTCCTCTTTTTCTTCGACCGGCTCGTCAGACAGCGAGAATGTTTCCAGACCTTCGATGGCGGTCGGGATTTTTGGCGCGGCGTCCATTTCCAGCGACTGCTCGGTCGACACCAGCTTGCGGCGCTCATCATCGCTCATGACGCCACCTTCGGCGGCTTTCTTGGCCGCGGCCTTCTGAACGATCGCATCCAGTTCGGACTGTTTGCACAGACCCAGCGCAACCGGGTCGATGGGCTGCATGTTGGCGATGTTCCAATGGGTGCGCTCGCGGATCGACTGGATGGTGGGCTTGGTGGTGCCGACCAGCTTGGCGATCTGGCCGTCGCTCAGTTCAGGGTGGAACTTGACCAGCCACAGGATCGAGTTCGGACGGTCCTGACGTTTGGACAGCGGCGTATAGCGCGGGCCACGACGCTTTTCCTCGCCTGCGGCAGCGGCGTTGAACTTGAGCTTCAGCTTGTGCAGCGGGTTGTTCTGCGCCGCGTCGATTTCGTCCTGGGTCAGCTGGTTGTTGGCGATGGGGTCGAACCCTTTGACGCCAGCGGCCACGTCGCCGTCGGCGATGCCTTGCACTTCAAGCTCGTGCATGCCCACGAAATCCGCGATCTGCTTGAAGCTGATCGTGGTGTTGTCCACCAGCCATACGGCTGTTGCCTTGGCCATAAGCGGTTTTGCCATCAGCCCGTCTCCTTTAAATACATCTGTCCCGTCGCCGGAATTCGGCGGCCCCGTGGTCTTGGGGCAGGTTTCCGTTGTCGGGGAACTTCGGGCCTATATAGTCGCGCAAGGTCAAGAAGGGAAGAGGCGAATGCGCCAAGGGATTCTGGGGCTGTTGTTATGGGTTCTGAGTGCGGCAGCGGCGCTGGCCGAGGGCGAAAAGGCTGGGGAGTTCGACTATTATGTTCTGTCCCTAAGCTGGTCGCCCAACTGGTGCGCGCGTGAAGGGGATGCGCGCGGCTCGGACCAGTGCGACGCGCGTCACGATCACGGTTGGATCCTGCACGGGTTGTGGCCACAGTTTCATCAGGGCTGGCCGTCCTATTGCCAAACCGCCGAGGCGCCACCCTCCCGCCGTATGACGCGGGAAATGACGGATATTCAGGGCACGTCCGGTTTGGCATGGCACCAGTGGAAGAAACACGGAACCTGCTCGGGCCTGTCCGCGCCGGACTATTTCGCGCTGTCGCGCCAGGCCTACCAGCAAGTCGCGCGGCCCGAGGTCTTTCGCAAGCTGGATGAGGCGGTCAAACTGCCGGCTTCGGTGGTTGAGGAGGCGTTTCTGAAAGACAATCCGGGGTTAGAGCCCGAGATGATCACCATCACCTGCAAACAAGGTTACATCGAAGAGGTCCGCCTATGTCTGTCGCGCGATCTTGAACCCGTTCCTTGCGGCCGGGATGTGATCCGCGATTGTGCGGCGACAGACGCCCTGTTCGATCCGATTCGCTAGAGTTTTTTGTTCTGGCAGTCGCGCGCGTATTCCAACGCCTTGGCCGTGCCCTTCAGGTCAATGGCCATGACAGTTTCCCCCGCCGGATTGAAAACCGTCATTGTGCGGTTCTGAGCGATGGCATTCACAAAGTTTCGGTCGGTGAAAAACACGGTCGCCCCCGGCACGCGGTCCAATTTGAACCCCGTGGCCATGGCATCAAAACTCTTGCCGTCCAGTTCGAACCGGATGGGATAGCTTTGACCCTGTTCGATGTCGCCCCACGCCTTGTTGAAAACCGTAAAATACCCGCGATTGTTCAGCGCGTCGTAACCGATCCGAACCACCGAGAGGTCCTCATACACCGTCTGGATCAGACACCCGTTGCCAAGCGCAGGGTCCATCATGATGTTCCAACCCTCAGCGAAGCCCTTATCAATGAGGTCTTGCGACCAGGCGGCGGTGGCGGTGAAGGCGGCGAGGGTGAGGGCGACAAGGCGGGTCATTGCTGCTTCCGATAAAAACTGAACTAATCTTCTCATACCTTAGAGGGTGAACGAAGTAGGCCAAAAACAGAAGTTCTTACAACAATTAATTGTCGTTTTATCCCGAGGTCTTTCAAAAATCCCAACATAGAAAATAATCCAATCGAGCAGTTCCCCCGTATCGTATTTGTTCAAATAGGGAGGGAAATATGAGAATTATTGCTATTTTGGCGGCTACAGCAGTCGTATTTGGCGGAACCGCGTTCGCAGATCCCGGCAAGAGCAAAGGGAAAGGAAACAACGACCAAGCTCAATCTATGGCTGGTAATCTTCAGGGTAATCGCGGCGATGCAAGCATCGCTTCACAAGTAAGTGGGAATGATCCTTCACTGGAAATTGGTGGTGGCAGCTCATCCGGTTGGGGGAATATTGGAAGTTCACTGGACGATGGAAACAGTGTCAGCGGAAAAATTTCTAGCACTAGATAGATGCGTATATGAGGGTTCAGCGTTCCTGAACCCTCATTTTTAGTCTTGTCAGATTGGCTCGCCGCAAGAACAACAATGCAACTTGGGGTTAAAGCCTCGTTAGGTTTAAGAAGTTTGAGTTTGCAATTTACAAGGCAACATCCGGGCAGGCGGATTTTCGTCCAAGTCCGATTTCGTTTGGTTTCACAACTCCTTCCGCGCCCGCAACGCCGCCGTAATCGTACCATCATCCAGATAATCCAGCTCTCCGCCAATCGGCACGCCTTGCGCCAGTGAAGTCAGGCGGACTTGCCCCTCTAGCTGATCGGCGATGTAATGAGCGGTGGTCTGGCCATCGACGGTGGCGTTCAGGGCAAGGATGACCTCGGTAACTCCTTCGGCCACCACCCGGTCTTTGAGACGGGGAATACGCAGCTCATCCGGGCCGACGCCGTCCAGTGCCGATAGCGTGCCGCCCAGAACATGATAGCGGCCTTTGAACACGCCCGCGCGCTCCATCGCCCAAAGGTCAGCGACGTCCTCAACCACGCACAGCTCGCCAGTCGCCCGGGCCTCGCTGTCGCAGATATCGCAAATATCGGAGGTGCCGACGTTGCCACAGTTCAGGCATTCGCGGGCGGTGATGGCGACCTGCTGCATGGCATCCGACAGGGGCGTCAGCAGCAGGGCGCGTTTGCGGATCAGATGCAGCACCGCGCGACGGGCCGAGCGCGGACCCAGACCCGGCAACTTGGCCAACAGGTCGATCAGGTTGTCGATGTCGCTGTTCGAACTCACTGCGCGCGCTCCTGCAAATGGGCCGGGCATGCGCGCCCGGCCTGTGTTTCGTCAGGAGTGTCTATCAGAACGGCAGCTTGATGTCTTTGGGCAGGCCCATGCTTTCGGTGAGCTTTGCCATTTCTTCCTGCGACCGCTCTGCGGCTTTGGTCTGCGCGTCCTTGATGGCGGCAAGGATCAGGTCCTCAACCACTTCCTTGTCGTCGCCGTTAAAGATCGAGGGGTCGATGTCGAGACCTTTCAGTTCGCCTTTTGCAGTGGCGGTGGCCTTGACCAGCCCGGCACCGGATTCGCCAACAACCATGATGGTGTTCAGCTCTTCCTGCATGTCGGTCATCTTGGTCTGCAAATCCTGCGCGGATTTCATCATCTTGGCCATGTCGCCCAGACCGCCGAGTCCTTTGAGCATCGTGTTTCTCCTGTAAGTCAGTTTGAAGCCTAAATACGGGCGGCACCCGCGCGGCACAAGGGCCGGAGGGCTCCCGCCCGTCGTCAAGGTCTTTGGCAAGACCTTTCCTCCCGTTGGGCCCGGCAGCGCGGGCCCAGCCCGCGCTGCCGGGCCCAAGTCCGCTCAGGGGTGTCGGCGTAAGCCGATGGCCCGTGGCGGGCGCGGGAGCATTTCGGGCGTTTCTTTCGTGAAGGGTTCAGTCCTCTTCGAACGGGTCCCATTCGTCTTCAACTTCGGGCAAGGCTTCGGTTTCGACCTTTGCGGCGCGTTCCTGGGGCGTTTCGATCCTTTTGATTCGGGCCTTGGGGAAGTGTTCCAGCACCGCCTGAACCAGCGGATGCTGCTCGGCCTCAGCGCGCAGTGCGAGGTCGGCCGCGTCCCTGACTTCGGCGATTGTCGCCGTTTCGCCATCCGATACGACCGATACCGCCCAGCGATTTCCGGTCCAGCGTTGCAGTGCCGACCCCAGCCTTTGCGCCAAATCCGTCGGCGCGTTGTCGGTCGGAGTAAACTCGATCCGCCCCGGCTGGTACGAAACCAGACGTACACCGTTTTCAACCTCGACCAGTAGTTTCACATCGCGGTTTGTGCGGATCAGTTCAACCACGTGTTCGAATGTCGGATACCGGGCCAATGCGGTCTGTGCGTCCCGCGCCAAAGCCGCGCTAGGTGCACCCGCGCCGCCACCCGCTGGTGCCGCGTAAGACTGTGCCGCTGGCGCATGTGCCTGAACGGTGCCGTGTGTCGGCGTGGGCACTCCGCCGCCGGGTCCGCCGTTCGGGGCAGGGGGTGGCGCGTCCTGAAGACGTCTGATCAGATCTTCCGGGGTGGGAAGGTCAGCGACATGGGTTAGCCGGATAATAGCCATTTCAGCCGACATCATGGCATTGGGCGCGGCTGAAACCTCTTCAAGCGCTTTCAGCAGCATTTGCCACATCCGGGTCAGAATGCGCATCGGCAGGGCTTCGGCCATCTGAACGCCCCGCGCGCGTTCGTCAGGTGAGACTGTTGGGTCTTCGGCAGCGTCCGGCGTTATTTTGACCACCGAGACCCAATGTGTGATCTCGGCCAGATCGCGCAGCACGGCCAGCGGGTCGGCACCTTCGGCATATTGCCCACCCAGTTCCGTCAATGCCGCGGCGGTATCGCCCCGCAGGATCATGTCCATCAGGTCCAGCACCCGCCCGCGATCAGCCAATCCCAGCATGGCCCGCACCTGATCGGCGCTGGTTTCCCCGGCACCGTGCGAAATAGCCTGATCCAGCAGCGAGGTCGCATCCCGGGCCGAACCTTCCGCCGCGCGGGTGATCAGCGCCAGAGCATCCTCGGCGATCTGAGCGTTCTCGGCAGTTGCGATCTTTTTCAGCAGGCCGATCATGTCCTCGGGTTCGATCCGGCGCAGGTCGAAGCGCTGGCACCGGGACAGGACCGTCACCGGAACCTTGCGGATCTCGGTAGTGGCAAAGATGAACTTCACATGCGCGGGGGGTTCTTCAAGGGTTTTGAGCAAGGCGTTGAACGCGCTGTTCGACAACATGTGAACTTCGTCGATGATATAGATCTTGTAGCGCGCACTGGCGGCGCGATAGCGGACGCTTTCGATGATCTCGCGAATGTCGTTCACACCGGTGCGGCTTGCCGCGTCCATCTCCATCACGTCGACATGGCGGCCTTCCATGATGGCCACACAGTGTTCGCACTGGCCGCAGGGTTCGATCGTGGCTTTGCCCTCGCCGTCTGGTCCGATGCAGTTCATGCCCTTGGCGATGATCCGCGCCGTGGTGGTTTTGCCGGTGCCGCGAATGCCGGTCATGACAAAGGCCTGCGCAATCCGATCGGCCTCGAATGCGTTTTTCAGCGTGCGCACCATCGCGTCCTGGCCCACGAGGTCAGCAAATGTTTCAGGACGGTATTTACGGGCGAGGACCTGATAGGCGGGGCTTGGAGTTTCGGTCATGTCTGCTCTGTCGGATTCGTATCAGCTTCGCAGCGTAGTGACCCCTGCCGCCTACGTCCACCGCAGGGAGCGATGAAATTCGATTTGGAATACCGGGGCGCATTGGATACAGGTTCGGCTGGGCGGGTATCGGCTTGCCCGGCCTTCTCATTCGGGCGGGGTGTGCAACTTGGACAGGTTTGAAATTCACTCTATTCCGGTTCGGTCCGGTCTATTGGGTTTGGCGCAGGTGCCTGGGCGATACGGGGATTATGCCGGAGACCTTGAGCGGATCATGCAATGGCGCCCGACCCTGGTGATTTCGATGACCACGTCCAGCGAGTTGGAAGCCGCAGAAGCGCACCATCTCGGGCGCGACCTGCAGAGCCGCGCAATCACCTGGCTTCATCTTCCGGTGCAGGATTTTGGCGCTCCGACCTCGAAAATACGGTCTGACTGGCCAGCCGTCAGTAAGGATGTACATTGTGTCCTGTCTGACGGTGGGCGGGTCTTGGTCCATTGCCGGGGCGGATGCGGGCGGTCTGGTATGATTGTGTTGCGCGTGCTGGTCGAAGGCGGCGAAACCCCGGATAAGGCGCTGCGCCGGTTGCGCGCGGTCCGGCCATGCGCGGTTGAAACCGACGCGCAGATGGCCTGGGCTACGGCGCCGGCATCAACCGAGTCCTGACCTCAGACCATGGCGGGTTGCGGGCTGCCTGTTGCGGGACGCTGGCCCAAAGTCGTGACTTCGAGCATGGCACAAGGCACTTCGGACAGCGCTCCGGTTGGCATGGCGGACAAATCTGTCCCGAACATCATGTCGGCGTAATCGTCCAACTTTGTTGTCGGGGTTTCCGGGGCCGTTCCGCAAAATACCCTGATCTGAGTTGAATGGGCGCGAAACCGTGCGGTGCACCCTTCGGCGCAATGCGAAAGCTCTCCGCTGCCTTCGACCTCGAACGCTTTGGTTGTGACAGGCTGTGCGGTTGCCATCGCGTCCGCCATGGCACGCGCCATCCTTGCCAATGCCGGACATGGTCTGCCGGTTTTCTGACAAATCGTTGCGGAAAACTCGTGCGTTTTTGTCTTCCAGATCATTCTGCGCCCTCCGCGCGATGGACGGGGGGCATGGGTCAGGTCGCTTTATGCGGCTTTGACCTGCCCGGACACCCCGCCCGAGTTTCGGTTTCAGTTAGATGGCAGGTCTCCTGACTTGCGGGTCATCGCTTTGCCGACCTTCCCAGCCATTCGGCCAGTGGTGTTTTTGGCATTGCTTACCGCTTACAGTTGCGGGGGCAGTCGCGGCATTGGTCCGTTTCGGCATCGCCGGGTAGGACCGCACCGTGTTCCCTTTTCATCCCTTCCCGGCAATCCGGGTCGAGAACCATCACGCCATCGCTATCCGGTGAAATCGGTCCGAGTCAAGCGGTCAGTGTTGCCGGTTCCGACGCGGGGTCATCGTCGCGCTCTCTTGACTCTGCGGGTACAAGAAGGGCCGATAGAAAAGTGAACCGAAAAGTTCAGAACCATCAAGAGGACCCCATGTTGGATGGATCACAGCCAGTATTGACCGAGGATTTCTGGATATCCTCCGGATCGTCCAAACTGTCTGCGCGGCTGTACAGGCCGATGACCGATCCCCGCGTTGCGGTGGTGATCCATTGCGCAACGGGTGTTCCGCGCGACTATTATCAGAATTTTGCGCATTGGCTGGCGGCGGAAAGAGGGTATGCCTGCTTAACCTATGACTACAGTGATTTTGGGCATTCTCTGACGATCCGAATGCAGGATTCGCAGGTGACAATGGCGGATTGGGCCTTGGTCGACATGCCCGCCGCCCGCGCCGAGATGCGCCGGAGGTTCCCGGACGCGCAGCAGTGGAGCATCGGCCATTCCCTGGGCGGGATGCTGACCCCGCTTGCACCGGACGTGGCGCAGATGGACCGCATGATCTGCGTTTGCTCGGGCTTGGTGACTTTGCCGGACCATCCGTGGCCCTATCGCGCGTTGGCAACCCTGTTCTGGTACGGGCATGTGCCATTGCTGGTTAAGACATTGGGATACTTACCGGGTCGGGCAACCGGATTTGGCGCGGACTTGCCCGCGCGCGTTTACTGGCAGTGGCGTGAATGGTGTACAGCCGCCCAAAACTATCTACCGGAAATGGGAAAGACCCTTCCTGTGCCCACGTGGTCCGAACATGGTAATCCCGTCGACCTGTTCGCTGTGGCGGATGATCAGCTTGCGTCGCCCAAGTCTGTCTGGCGGCTTGCAGACCTGTACGGGCCTGACGCACGTCGGCACTTGCTGACGGCGCAGGAGTTTGGCGCAAAAGAGCTTGGTCATATCGGAGTTTTCGCACGCCGGAACGCTGCGGTCTGGCCACGTCTGATCGCAGAATGATCTTGAATAGGTCAGGGGAATGAAAGTGAGAGGTTGGACATCGACCCAAGCGGGGCTCGTTGTGGCTGCTTCCTTCCGGACCTGACCAGGTTGGCGAGGCGCTCGCCCGCGCCAACCTCTCAACGGTCGATATAGGCATTTCATTCGCGGATGACAACCCATCACAACGTCAGCCGGATCAGCAGAAAACCATCGTCATCAAGCCCAATGACTGATGGGTCATACTCCTGCAATTCAGCGATATGGCGCTGCGCCTTGGGGCCAGTTCTGAGAATCGCAAATGCCCCGGGAAGCGGTTTGAACGTGAAAGGGCGCGGCGCATCCGCCAACGGATCAGCAGGGCGGCAACCCGCGACATAATCCCGAACGATACGTTGGATCGGCAAGGCTGGTAACGGGATCTGCGACGCGGTGTCTGTAAAGGGGAAATGACCCCCTCCGTTGGCCCGATAATTGTTGAGGGCCACGACAAAGGATTGCTGATCGTCGATAAGTTGCCCGTTGAAGTAGATATCCTTTACCCGGCGGCGCGATGGGTCAGTCAATTTACCGTCAGCGTCGTACCGCGCCGGAATGCCGAGGTCGATCTGGTAGCTAAGCCCGTGCAGAACATCGAAATTGTAACCGGCGCGTCCGGGATTTCGCAGGTCGATGTGTTGACCGGAGTGCATCTGGTTGAGCACGCCGGCGGACATCTCAAGCCAGTCTCTTATCTGTGCGCCCGAAACCACGATAGCCTGCATTTCGTTAGGAAAGATGTTCAGATCGTTGACATGGCGCAGCCGGATCTGACCCGCAGGCACGTCGGTAAAAGATCGTGGCCCTGCGCGCCCACCGAATTTCGAGGGCGAAACGGCAGACAGAACCGGCAGGCCGTCGTGCACTGTATCCTTCAAATAGGGGCGCAGCGCAGCAGCCTGTGCCGCCGCGACCAGCGCCAGCCCTCTATCCGGCGCACAGAAGCTGAAATAGCTATGCAAATGCTGATGCGTTTCGCCCACAGGTTCAGCCGATCGCAACCGTGTCTCTTGGTGCCCATGTGCGAACAGGCGCTTCAGCTCGGCATCCTCGTCTATCGGGGCTGCGGTCGCCTCGGGTGAAACGGATCGCAGCGCAGCGTGCTGATTTTCTATCGACCATTCACCAGTCTCTTTTCGGTGCAGCGTCAGGTCAATGATGCCCAGATGCGAACCCGCTGCACCCGGCATTACAACCGGTTTTCCGTGAACAAGGCCGCTGTGCGGGTCAACATGTTCCAGCCCCTGATGGGCAGAGCCGGGCAGGGTCAAGTGGGAATGTCCGGCGATGATCACATCAATACCGGGCACCGCCGCCAGAGGGATTGCCGCATTCTCAAGGTCGGGCGCAGGCTCGGCGGTGCCAAGCCCTGTATGGGCCAGTGCAACAATCAGATCGCAGCCCCCAGACCGCAATTCCTGCGTCTTTCGACGTGCGCATGTCAGGATGTCCTCTACCGACACGGCACCTTTCAGGCGGTGTGCTTCCCACTTGGCAGTCTGCGGTGGCAGAACAGAAAACACCCCGATTTTCAACGCCAGATTTTGTCCTTGTACTGAGACGTTCCGGTCAAGAACCGCGTGCGTCTGCCAGCTTGCCGAGCGGTCACTTCGCACGGCATTGCTGCAAATGACCGGACACGCGGCCTGCGCTATGACGCGGTCCAGAACCTCCAGACCGAATCCGAAGTCGTGGTTTCCCAGTCCCATGGCGTCATACCCAAGGTCATCAAAGGCCTGCATCAGAACGTGACGATTGTCGGTCTGTTCGGCAGCCCATTCGCCAATGGGCGCGCCTTGAAGGGCGTCGCCATTGTCGAACAGCAAGACAGTGTGACCACGAGATTCAGCCTGCGTTCGGGCTGCTTTGATCAGGCTTGCGGTCCTACTCAGACCAATCGAAGGGTCGGGGGCGTCCGTATAATAATCGAACCCGGTCAAATTCATGTGCAGATCGGTTGTGGCCAAAATCCGGATCTGGGCTGTTGCAATGGAAGGAAGACGTTTCACTACTCTACTTTTAGCAGTTTTTTATTAATCAATTTCAACAAAAAGCGTATCTGGTGCAAATTTCAAGGTGAGCATAAGGCATTTCAGCGGCGCAGGAACTTTTTCATAAGAAGGTGAATAGCCATTGCAACGTCACGGCTGCCATGGCAGCCCTGTGCGGACAACCCAAAGGAACTGCAATGAAAAACGCTGAACAAGTGACGTTTGGTGGCTCTGGCCTGGATCGTGCGGCGCATATTCGCGGTGACGCGGACGCGCTCGCGCTGGCGCGCGCGAATCCCGAGGCGCGGTGCATTTTGCTGTGGCGCGGCAAGCTGTTGGTCCAAGGAGAGGCGTTGGACCGGCTGGGTTTCATTCCAATGACGCATCAACTGGTGAACAACGGACCCGGCGGTATCACGGATGCGCCCATTTTTCTTGGTTTGTCCGACGGTGCGCCCGTGTTCGCCGTCGATATTTCGAACTGGGCCGCCGATGATTTGGATATCTCACAGGTGGGCGGTTTCTTTGACAGGTCCGAGCAGCAGCATCCCGGCCTGCCCAATGGGTTTGTCTTTGCCGAACTGCGCCGCATCATGACCCGCCTGTCACCAAGGGATGCAGAACTGGCGGCCTCGGCCAAGGCTGTGATCGGCTGGCACGAGACGCATCGGTTCTGCGCCCGATGCGGTGCGGCCAGCGAAATGTCACAGGCCGGATGGCAGCGCAGTTGCCCCAGTTGTGGCGGCCAGCATTTCCCGCGCACGGACCCGGTTGTCATCATGCTGATCACGCATGGCGAATCGGTTCTGGTCGGCCGATCACCGGGCTGGCCCGAAGGGATGTATTCTCTGCTTGCCGGGTTCGTCGAACCGGGTGAGACACTGGAAGCCGCCGTCAGGCGCGAAGTCATGGAAGAGGCGGGCGTGCCTGTTGGCCGGGTTTCTTACCTGTCCAGTCAGCCTTGGCCGTTTCCGGCGTCACTGATGTTTGGCTGCGCTGGCGAGGCACTGTCCAAAGAGATCAAAATTGACCCGGTTGAGATCGAGGACGCGATGTGGGTCAGCAAGTCAGAGATGATGCAGGCCATCGCGGGTGAGCACCCGAACCTTCTGCCTGCGCGAAAAGGGGCCATTGCGCATTTCCTTTTGCAAAACTGGCTTGCGGACACGCTGGACTGACAAAATACTAGGCCGACAAGCAAGAGAGCCACGAACTGAAATGCAATTCACTGCGCGTGAAGATATCCAAGCTCCGATCAATGCCGTGTTCGAGATGGTCACTGATTTTGAGCGTTTCGAACGAATGGCGATGCGCCGGGGGATCGAAGTGCGACGTCTGACCGGTCACATGGGCGTGGTCCCCGGAACAACCTGGGAAACGGAGTTCAGACTGCGCGGCAAGCCACGGCATGTCGAGATTCTGATGGCAGAATGCGATCCGCCATCACAGATGCGGTTCGAAGCGACGGGCAAGGGTCTGAACGGCACAACAATCATCGAGTTTCTGGCCTTGTCCCAGCGTCGGACCCGGCTGAAAGTCGATATGTCGCTTGCGGCCAAGTCGCTGCCAGCCCGACTGTTTTTGCAATCACTCAGGCTGGGGCAAAACCGGTTCCGGCGTTGTTTCCAGGCGCGGCTGAGCGAATTCGCCAGAGAGATGGAAGAACGGCATCAGCACGGCATCTGACCGGATTAGACAGACGTCGCCAAGAAATGCTACCCGCGCGGCCGGGCAGCCGGGTAGACGCCCAGAATCTCGACGTTGGTGGTGAAATGCTCCAGTTCTTCCATCGCCAGTTTTACATTCCGATCGTCGGGGTGCCCGACAATGTCTGCGTAGAACTGCGTGGCAGTGAATGACCCATCCACCATGTAGCTTTCCAGCTTGGTCATGTTGATGCCATTGGTCGCGAAACCGCCCATCGCCTTGTACAGCGCGGCTGGGATATTGCGCACCTGAAAAACAAAGCTGGTGATCATGCCATGTTCGCCACGTTGAGTCATATCCGCCTGGCGAGACATGACCAGAAACCGGGTGGTGTTGTTGTCGCGATCTTCAATATGGCGGGCCATGACGTTCAGGCCGTATATTTCTCCGGCCAGTTCGCTGGCCAGCGCCGCGGAATGCAGATCGCCCTGCTCTGAAACTTCGCGGGCTGCGCGGGCGTTGTCCGGGCTGACGCGGCCCTTAATTCCGTGCTTTTTCAGGAACCCTGCGCATTGCGGGAGCAGAACCAAATGAGAGTGTGCCTCGGTAACATCCTCAAGCTTGGCGCCCGGAACGGTCAGAAGGTTGATGTGGACCCGGACAAATGCCTCGTCGATGATGTGCAGGCCGCTATGGGGCAAAAGACGGTGAATATCGGCGACGCGGCCATAGGTGGTATTTTCCACCGGCAGCATCGCCAGATCAGCATCGCCCGAGCGGACCGATTCGATCACATCCTCGAATGTGCGGCAGGGCAGGGCCTCCATGTCGGGGCGGGCATTGCGGCAGGCCTCGTGACTATAGGCGCCGGGTTCTCCCTGAAATGCGATACGTTTGGTCATTTGGTCGATTCCGTGCAACAAGTTCCAGAATTGGGCGTTTAGTCGCGGTGTCTATACCTTGCCTCTTGTCAGGGGAAGCCTTAGACACCCCGCAGACAGCTGAAATGGACTCGCGATCAATGTTCGACACGATGACAGTTACCAAGGCCGCCGCAGGCCTGTTTGGCACCTTCCTGGTGCTGCTTCTGGCCAAATGGGGCGCCGAGGCCCTGTACCATGCCGATGGGCATGGCGAGACGGCCTCTTATATCATCGAAACCGAAAGCGCGGGTGAAAGCGCTGACGGCGAAGAGGTGGTATTTGAAGATATGCTGGCCGCCGCTGATCCGGAAAAAGGCGCACGGGTTTTCCGCAAGTGCACCGCATGTCACAAGCTGGAAGACGGCGCGAATGGCACCGGCCCGTATCTGTACGGTGTAGTTGATCGCCCGGTCGCCTCGGCGAGTGGGTTCACCGGCTATTCCGCCGCGATGCAGGCCCATGGTGGCAACTGGACACCCGAAGCGCTGGATGCGTTCCTGGAACGCCCAAGCGCCTATATCTCGGGTACTTCCATGAGCTTTGCCGGCCTGAAAAAGCCGCAGGAACGCGCCGACCTGATTGCCTATCTGCAGACAATCGGCAACTGATCCGATACTCGGTCTGACCGATTTTCAAAGCCGCTGCTTCCCGCAGCGGCTTTATTTTTGTCTAAGAAGAACTTCACAAAGCGTTCACGCATTCTAAACTTGCATATGACAGTGCTGGTCTTTTAGCTGGCGCTTACAAGGTTAAAGAAGTCAACGATCCAGAGGATGAGCATATGAAACCCCTGCCGCCTGCACCGCGCGTATCGACTGTTCGGCCTTGGGCGGCCTTTGTGGGGATTGCCGTAGCGCTCATGCTTGGAGGTGGCGAAAAGGTTAATGCTGCCGAGGAAAATGTAACTCGCAGCCACGGCTATTCTTATTTCGGAAATCTCGACTATCCCGCTGACTACCCGCATCTGAACTACGTGAACCCCGAAGCACCCAAGGGTGGGGAGTTGTCACTGGCTGGGTCCGGCACGTTTGATTCCCTGAACCCGTATTCGCGTAAAGGTCGGGCCGGGGCGCTAACGACGCTGCAATACGACTCGCTGATCGACAGCACTGCGGACAGCGTCGGGCAGTATTACGGCTTGCTGGCGGAAAGCATGGAATATGACGAAGGCCGCAACTATGTGATTTTCCACATGCGACCCGAGGCGACGTTTTGGGACGGAACCCCTGTCACGGCCGAGGATGTGATCTATAGCCATCGCCTGTTCATTGAGGAGGGTTTGCCGTCCTACGCGCAAGCGGTCGGGCGGATGGTTACCGGGGCCGAGGCACTGGATGATCACACGGTCAAATTCACCTTCAGCCCCGAAGTGACAAGGCGGGGGTTGATCGAAACCGTTGGATCAACGCCGGTTTTCTCAAAAGCGTGGTTCGAAGCGGATGAGAGTCGGCGTCTGGATGAACCCCGGCTTGAGGTCGCGGTGGGATCGGGGCCGTACAAACTTGACAGTTACGACATCAATCGCCGCATCGTTTACAAGCTTCGCGACGACTATTGGGCGCAAGATCTGCCGATCAATGTGGGCCGCAACAACTATGGAACCATTCGGGTCGAGTATTTCGCCGACCAGACTGCCGCCTTCGAAGGGTTCAAGGCGGGTGAATATACGATGCGTATCGAAAGTGACCCAAAACTCTGGGCCTCCAGCTACGACTTTCCAAAACTGAGCGCGGGCTCGGTCGTGCGGGATGAGATCACCGATGGCAGCCCGCCGACACCGTCGGGCTTTGTCTTCAATCTCGGCAAGCCCCAATTCGCGGATAAGAACGTCCGTAAAGCTCTGGCGCTGGCGTTCAATTTCGAATGGGCCAATGAATCGCTGATGTTCGGGTTGAATTCCCCCCGAAGCTCATTTGTTCAGGGCACCCATCTTGAAGCCACCGGCGCGCCGGAAGGGGCTGAACTGGCGTTTCTGGAGACGTTGGGTGACGTGGTCCCCGCAGATGTTCTGAGTGAACCGGCCCTGTTGACGCACGAGTCCAACCCGGCGCGGTTGAACGATCGCCGCAACCTGCGCAAGGCGTCGAAACTGCTGGATGAGGCCGGGTGGCCCGTGGGCGAGGGTAATCTGCGTCGCAATGCGGCAGGTGAAACCCTGAAGGTGAACATTCCCTATGCGTCCAGCATTCCAACCTCGACCGCGACGATGATCGAAACCTTTGTGCAGAACCTGCAGTCGATAGGTGTGGATGCTTCGGCGGAAAAGGTGGACCCGTCTCAGTTCACACTGCGTCGGCGCGAACGGGATTACGACATGGTGTATTCCAACCGGTACGGGTCATTCCTGTCGACCGGTGGCGGTTTGAGCCAGATGTATGGCTCGGAAGAGGCAGCGTTCAGCCTGTTCAACCCCGCCGGACTTGCCAGCCCGCTGGTGGATGCCGTGATCGAGGCGTCTTTTGACACCACAAATCAAGCCGAACAGGACGCCGCGCTTATGGCGCTGGATCGTGTGTTGCGGTATGAGTTTTTCATCATTCCCGATGGATATGTGGCGGACTACTGGACGGCCTATTACGACATGTATGAATACCCCGAAAACCTGCCGCCATTTACGCTTGGCTATCTCGATCTCTGGTGGGTTAACCCCGAGAAAGAAGCTGCATTAAAGGCGAAGGGCGCGCTGCGGTAACATGGGCGCCTATATACTAAGACGCCTGTTGCTGGTTATTCCCACGCTTCTGGGCATTATGATCGTCAACTTCACGCTGGTTCAGTTTGTACCGGGTGGGCCAATCGAACAGATCATCGCGCAGATCGAAGGGCAGGGGGACGTTTTCGCAGGCTTCGCCGGTGCCGGAGATGCCGGTGCCGCCGCCGAACCCGCCGGAGGTTCGTTTGACGACAAATACGTCGGCGCCCGGGGTTTGCCGCCGGAATTCATTGCAGAACTGGAAAAAGAGTTCGGGTTCGACAAGCCACCGCTGGAGCGGTTCCTGTCCATGATGGGCAACTACCTGACATTGGATTTTGGCGAGAGCTATTTCCGGTCGATCAGCGTCATTGATCTGGTCCTCGAAAAAATGCCTGTCTCGATCTCGCTGGGTCTGTGGTCGACGCTGATTGCCTATCTGGTGTCGATCCCGCTGGGCATTCGCAAGGCGATCAAGGACGGCTCGACCTTTGATACCTGGACAAGCGGGACGATCATCGTGGCCTATGCCATTCCCGGTTTCCTGTTCGCAATCCTGTTGCTGGTGCTGTTTGCCGGTGGGTCATATTGGCAGATTTTCCCGCTGCGGGGGCTGACATCGGACAATTGGGACAGCCTTAGCCTGATGGGAAAAATCGCCGACTATTTCTGGCATATCGCATTGCCGATTATCGCCCTGACCATTTCGGCCTTTGCGACCCTGACGCTGCTGACCAAGAACTCGTTCCTGGACGAGATCAAGAAACAGTATGTAATGACAGCCCGCGCCAAGGGCTTGAGCGAGGGCAAGGTGCTGTACGGGCACGTGTTCCGCAACGCCATGCTGATCGTGATCGCGGGATTCCCCGCGGTGTTCATCGGCGTGTTCTTTGGCGGGTCGATCATTATCGAAACGATCTTCTCGCTGGATGGTTTGGGCCGATTGGGGTTCGAAGCTGCCGTCGCGCGCGATTACCCGGTGATCTTTGGCACATTGTTTATCTTTGGTCTGATGGGGCTGGTTGTCGGCATCATCAGTGATCTGATGTATGTGCTGGTCGATCCGCGCATCGACTTTGAAAAGCGGGAGGGGTAGATGGCGCTTTCTCCGCTGAACCAACGCCGCTGGCGCAATTTCCGGCGCAATGGCCGGGCCTTTTGGTCGCTGATCATTTTCTCGATCCTGTTCGGCCTGTCGCTCTTTGCCGAATTCATCGCCAATGACAAACCGATCCTCGTGAAATACCGGGGCGAGTTCTACACGCCCGTCTTCAACTTCTACGCCGAAACCGAGTTTGGGGGCGACTTCCAGACCGAGGCGATCTATCGCGATCCCGAAGTGCGCTGCCTGATCGACAGCGGCGGGTTGGAACAATGTTTCGACGACCCCGAGGATATTATCGAACAGATCGACGCCGGTACGTTCCAAGCCGAAGGGTTCGAGCACGGATGGGCCATCTGGCCCCTGATCCCCTATTCCTTCAACACCAGCGTTGACCGGCCGGGTGCCGCACCGCTGCCGCCAAACGGCCATAACCTGCTGGGCACGGACGACACCAAGCGCGATGTTTTGGCGCGGGTGATTTATGGGTTCCGGCTGTCGATCCTGTTCACGCTGATGGTCACCGGCGTTGCCAGCCTGATCGGGATTTTCGCCGGAGCTATTCAGGGCTTCTTTGGCGGATGGCTGGACCTGATCTTCCAGCGGATCATCGAGATATGGTCCGCGACCCCCTCGCTTTATGTGATCATTATCATGTTTGCCATTCTGGGCCGAAGTTTCTGGTTGCTGGTCGCATTGATGATCCTGTTCAGTTGGACAGGGCTGGTCGGGGTTGTCCGGGCCGAATTCCTGCGGGCCCGGAACCTTGAATATGTGCGTGCGGCGCGGGCGCTGGGTGTGGGCAACATGACCATCATGTTCCGGCACATGTTGCCGAATGCGATGGTCGCGACGCTGACCTTCATGCCGTTTATCGTCACGGGAACCATTGGTGGGCTGGCCTCATTGGACTTCCTTGGCTTTGGCCTGCCATCATCGGCCCCCTCGCTAGGTGAGCTGACCTTGCAAGCAAAACAGAACCTGCAAGCCCCGTGGCTAGCGTTCACGGCGTTCTTTACCTTTGCCATCATGCTGTCGCTGCTGGTCTTCATTTTCGAAGGCGTGCGTGATGCGTTTGATCCCAGAAAGACCTTCTCATGAGCCTTTTGGATGTGAACAACCTCAAGGTCTCGTTCAAACAGGACGGGCAGGTCAGCGCGGCGGTCAAAGGCGTGTCGTTCACCGTCGACCGTGGTGAAACGGTCGCTCTGGTAGGTGAGTCCGGGTCGGGAAAATCCGTGACGGCCTTGTCGACAGTGTCTCTGCTGGGCGACAGCGCGATCGTCGACGGCTCGGTTCGCTATGACGGGAATGAGATGATTGGCGCGTCCGAGGACAGGCTGATGGATGTGCGCGGCAACGACATCAGCTTTATCTTTCAGGAGCCGATGACTTCGCTTAACCCGCTGCATACGATCCAGAAACAGATGGCGGAATCCCTGGCCCTGCATCAGGGTCTGACCGGCGACGCGGCACGTGACCGAATTGTCGAGCTGCTGACAAAAGTTGGTATCCGTGACCCGCAGGATCGTCTGGATAGCTATCCGCACCAGCTATCGGGCGGACAGCGGCAGCGCGTGATGATCGCGATGGCGCTGGCCAACAAGCCCGACATTCTGATCGCGGATGAACCGACAACGGCGCTGGATGTCACCATTCAGGCGCAGATCCTCGAACTGCTGGCCGAGTTGCAGAAATCCGAAAACATGGGAATGTTGTTCATCACCCATGACCTTGGCATCGTGCGCCGCATAGCCGACCGCGTGTGCGTGATGAAGGATGGTGAGATTGTCGAAACCGGCCCGACGGCCGAGATATTCGACAATCCACAACACCCTTATACCCGCAAGCTGCTGGCGGCCGAACCGTCCGGTCACCCGCAAGCGGTGGCTTCGGATGCAGAAGAGGTCGCGCGGACAGATCACCTCAAGGTCTGGTTCCCGATCCAGCGCGGATTTCTGAAGCGGACCGTGGGACACGTCAAGGCGGTTAACGACGCCACGCTCAGTGTGCGGGCGGGTGAGACGCTAGGGATTGTGGGCGAAAGCGGCTCGGGCAAGACAACGCTGGCGCTGGCGATCATGCGCCTGATTGCGTCTGAGGGTGGCATCACCTTCCGCGATCAGGATGTCCGGCGTTGGTCCACGCGAGAACTGCGGCGCCTGCGCAAGGACATGCAGATCGTGTTTCAGGACCCGTTCGGTAGCCTGAGCCCGCGTATGACCTGCCAGCAGATCATTGCCGAAGGTTTGGCAATTCACAAAGTCGACCCGCACCGCGCCCCGCGTGAACTGGTGACTGAGGTGATGACGGAAGTGGGGCTGGATCCGGCTGCAATGGACCGGTATCCGCACGAATTTTCAGGCGGGCAGCGTCAGCGGATCGCCATCGCGCGTGCGATGGTGTTGCGGCCTAAGCTGCTTGTTCTGGACGAACCGACCAGCGCGCTGGACATGACGGTGCAGGTTCAAATCGTCGACCTGCTGCGCGACCTTCAACGCAAATACGGGCTGGCCTATCTGTTCATCAGCCACGATCTAAAGGTCGTGCGTGCCATGTCCCATAACGTCATCGTCATGCGAAACGGTGATGTGGTTGAAATGGGCACGGCCGAGGATTTGTTTGAAAACGCACAGACGGATTACACCCGCGAATTGATTGCGGCGGCGGGCTGAAGCCCGCCCTACAATTTGCTCAGGCGCTGGCTTTTTCCTTAGCCACCGGTTTTGGTACCGGGCCGCGCAGTTCTTCATAATGATCAAAGCTCAGCTTGACCCAGCCGGTGCCGCGTGTGGCGCTGGCCAGACTGCGGTGCAGTTCATCCTCGGCAACTGCCGGAAGCTGCGCGTTGAAAATCTCCCACCCTGACGCGTTGGGATTGCCCTCAAAACCCAGAACCTGACCTTGAAGCGAACTGATCGTGGGCACCAGATCGCCCACGAAATCCGATGGCAGATGGATCTCGGCGATCAGGATCGGTTGCAACACCACGGGCTTGGCCTGTGGCAGCGCCTCGCGCACAGCGTTTTTTCCAGCGGTGCGGAAAGCATAATCCGAGCTGTCCACGTTGTGATGCTTGCCGTCGCTTAGCGTGATTTTCACATCGACAACCGGGAACCCCTCGGGGCCCTGTTCAAGCGCGTCCTTGGCCCCATGTTCGACCGAGGGGATATAGTTGCGCGGCACTGCGCCGCCCTTGACCACCTCTTCGAACTGGAAGCCCGATCCGCGCGGCATGGGCGCGACCGAGATGACGACATCGGCGAATTGCCCGGCCCCGCCGGACTGTTTGCGATGGCGGTGCCGATGCTCAATCGGCGTGCGAATGGTTTCCCGATATGCGGTTTCTACCGGATCGGTGAGGATTTCGATCCCGAAATCCTCGGCCAATTTCGCGCTGACGCGGCGCATATGCTGCGGCCCCTGTGACCCCAGAACTGAATGACCGCTAAGTTCGTCCTGCTCCATGTGCAGGCCGGGGTCAATCTCGACCAGTCGGGTCAGGGCATTGGACAATCGCACATCATCGCGCTCGTGCGCGGGTGAGACCACTTGACGATGGGCCGCTGGATGGGACAAGGCCCACTCGGGCAGGGGTGCGGCTTCTTTGCTGTCATAGAGATTACCGGGGTTCAGGTGATCAGACTTGACCGCCAAACCGATCTGACCCGCGCCCAGCTTGTCGATCTGGGTTTTTGCATCCAGTCCCGTGAGATTGCCAACGGTTTCACCTCCCAAAGGCTCATGAGCTTTTACGCCGTCTCCCAGTCCGCGAAGGACAATGATCTTGCCGATATGTTTTTTCACATCGGCAAAACCGGCGATCGCCCGCGCGTTTTCGGCGGCCTCGTCGCGACCGGCTGCGATATCAAACTCTGGCGCTTCGTGCCGCAAGGCTTTCATCAGGCGCGTCAGGCCGTTTCCATGGCTGGCGGAGCCCAGACAGGCGGGGATAAGCTGATGGTTCTGCAACACCTGCGCAGCAAGGTCATAAATCTCGGCGCTGGGGGGCTGTTTGTCTTCGATCAGTTGTTCGAGCAGGTTGTCGTCAAAGTCGGACAGAGTTTCTAAAAGCTCGGTTCGGGCTTCTTGTTCACGGTCTTCCACAGATTGGGGCAACTCGATCAGATTGGACGGTTTCCCCTCCTGGTATTTCCAGGCCCGCTCTGAGATCAGATCGACCGCGCCAACGATTGAGTCTCCTTCCCGGATGGGGACTTGCCGCAACGCGATGTGATGAACGCAATAGGTCTGTAGCGCCGCGATGATGTCCCGAATGCGCCCGTTTGGGCTGTCCATCCGGTTGATGAACAGAAAGCAGGGAATCCCGGCCTCTTCCACCAACCTCAGGTAAGGGGCGCACAGAACGGCGGCGTCCGGGTCCGGGGGCACAACCACAACTGCCGCATCGGAAATGGCCATGGCCGGGCCGACATAGCCCAGGTTATCCCCGCCGCCATCGACGTCAACGGCGCACCATTGCTCGCCCAAATAAGAAAAACCGTGCAGATGCACGGTTCCGGATACGTCGAATGTGGTGGGTCGACCGTCGAGGCGGCTAATGGCCTCGACCAGGGTTGTCTTGCCCGACTGACTGGGGCCGAGGACGGTGAAAACGCGCATGAGTGCTGTCCCTCTTTCAGGTTGCAGTAATACCTGCACGAAAAGGGCCGTCCCACGCGGATGCGTCGGCAAGAACTGTCTGCGAATTCACCTGCCTCAGGGTGCGGATCGCACACCCCGAGTGTGGAGAAAATCAGATACCTGCGTCAAGCCCCTGCGCGAATGTCACGGTGGCAGCCCGCAGAGCCTGCCCAAACGCGAGACATCAGATCGCCGAGCTGTGCCCTGCCTTGCTGAGGTCATAGGCGTCGAAACTGCGGGCAATCATCCGGGTCAGCGGGCGGGCCTCGGGTGGAATAAACAACCCTTCATCCGAAACGCGCAGCAGGTTGTCGAACGCGGCATTGGCCGTTTGGTACATCTGATTCAGTTCAGCGGCTGTGACATCGTGATCGCGCAGGATTTCGGCCGAATTGATCTGGAAGTCGCACATCAAGGCCTCGATCAGGCGCGAGCGCAGCACGTCCTGCCCTTTGAACATATGCCCTCGGGACGTCGAGAAGCGCCCCTCGCGGATCGCTTTCGTGTGGGCCGACGTTGCGGGTGCGTTCTGGGCGTAGCCCTGCGGAAAGCGCGAGATGGAACTCGCCCCGACACCGATCAACACTTCGGCCTGATCGTCGGTATACCCCTGGAAATTTCGCTTGAGCCGCCCAGCTTTCAAGGCATGGGTCAGGCCGTCATCCTGCGTAGCAAAGTGGTCAATTCCGATTTCCGCGTAATTGTCCCACATGAAAAGGCGACGAGCCGTGTCGAAAAGGTCCAGCCGCTGTTCCGGCGTGGGCAGAGCATCCGACGGGATCAGCTGCTGTCGCTTGGCCATCCATGGCACATGGGCGTATCCATAAAGCGCCACACGATCCGGGCTGAGAGACAGAAGCTTTTGCACGCTTTCGGTCATTCGCGTTTTGGTCTGATGTGGCAGGCCGAACAGAATGTCTGCGTTCAGGCTGGAGATCCCGCGTGCGCGGATCATCTCAACCGCGTTGCGCGTGGTGTCATAGCTTTGAATCCGGCCAATGGTTTTCTGGATTTCATCGTCGAAGTCCTGAACCCCGATCGACGCCCGGTTCATACCCGCCTCGGCCAGCGCATCCAGCCGGTTCTCGTCAATTTCGTTCGGGTCGATCTCTACCGAGAATTCTGCGTCAGCGCCCAAGGGAACCACATCCAGAATATGAGCCGCGAGATCGCGCATCAGGTCCGGGTTCAGCAATGTGGGCGTGCCGCCGCCCCAATGCAGGCGCGACAGAGTCACCCCTTGGGGAAGGCGCGCGGCCAGCAGATCCAGTTCGGCTTTCAGCACGTCCACATAGGCAATGACCGGATTGTCGGTTTGGGTGCCTTGCGTGCGGCAGGCACAGAACCAGCAGAGCCTGCGACAGAACGGAACGTGGATGTACAAAGAGATGGCGCTGCCGGGTTTGATCTGGGAAATCCAGTCGCCATAGCGATTTTCCCCCACGTCATTGTTGAAGTGGGGGGCGGTTGGATAGCTTGTGTAACGCGGTACTTTCGCGTCAAATAGTCCAAGCTGTGCCAGTTGTGGTTTAACTATCATGCCGATACCGTTAGAGGACGGCTCGCAAATAAACCTTGATAGAGATCAAGTGGAAACGCGCATGACACCGATGTTCAAGATCGACCATACCAATTGTGCCGACTGCCCGATTCGACACCGGGCAGTGTGCGCGCATTGCGACGCCCATGAGCTGGAAGAGCTTGAAGGTATTAAGTATTACCGCAGCTTCGAGGCGGGCCAGACGATCCTGTGGTCCGGGGATCAGATGAATTTCGTGGGCTCGGTCGTGTCGGGTATCGCGTCTTTGACCCAAACGATGGAAGACGGCCGTACTCAGATGGTCGGACTTTTGCTGCCCAGCGATTTTGTGGGTCGTCCCGGCCGCGATTCGGCACCTTACGACGTGCAAGCCACGACCGATCTGGTGATGTGTTGCTTTCGCAAGAAACCCTTCGAAGAGATGATGAACGAAACCCCGCATATCGCTCATCGCCTGTTGCAGATGACGCTGGATGAACTGGATGCGGCCCGCGAATGGATGCTGGTGCTGGGGCGTAAAACTGCCCGCGAAAAAATCGCCAGCCTGCTGTCCATCATCGCGCGCCGGGATGCTTCGATCAGCCAAGAGGGGAATGCCGATCCGATCGTCTTTGATCTGCCGCTGACCCGCGAGGCGATGGCGGATTACCTTGGTTTGACACTGGAAACGGTCAGCCGTCAGATTTCGGCGTTGAAACGGGACGGCGTCATTACCCTTGAGGGCAAGCGTCACGTGACTATCCCCGATATGGGGCGTCTGATGGAAGAAGCTGGCGACGATTCAGACGGCGGATTTCTGGTCTGACGTGACCTGACGCGGCAGTCGTGGTTTAGTGGCCTGAGTTCAATCAGTTCAGGAGTAAACCATGGAATTCAGCAGCCTACTGGCCATGATCTTCATCGGTGCCATTGCCGGTTGGCTTTCCGGCAAGATCATGGAAGGCCGGGGTTTCGGCCTGTTTGGAAACATCATCGTCGGAGTTGTCGGAGCGTTTCTGGCGGGAACGATTTTTCCGGCGCTTGGCTTTTCGGTCGGAGGTGGCGTGTTCTCGTCGATTTTCTTTGCCACGGTGGGCGCAGTCATTCTGCTGTTCCTGATTGGCCTTGTAAGACGAGGGTAAAAAAACCGCCCCTTGGGGCGGTTTTTTTAGGCTGGCTTCAATGCGCCAAGAACACGGGAACGGAAGATTGTTCCAGCATGTTTCGCGTTGCACCGCCCAGAATAGCCTCTCGGAACCGCGAATGACCGTAGGCGCCCATGACGATCATGTCGGCTTCGGTGTCCGAGGCATGGCGATTCAGGATGTCTGATACACGCGTCATGGTTTTGCTGAGCACGTCGATTTCACACTTCACCCCGTGCCGAGCCAGCATTTGCGACAACAAGCCGCCCGGATCGGACCGGTCCGGCCCGTGGCGCGGCGGGTCGATCACGACGATCCGCACAAGCTCGGCCTGTTTCAGGAAGGGTAGGGCGCGACGAATGGCGCGCATGGCCTCAACGCTTTCGTTCCAACCGATCAGAATCGTGCCCGGCCGTTCGAACGGCTGCGCGTTTTCCGGGGTGATGAGAACGGGCGCGTGTCCCTCGAACATGGCGGCTTCGACGATGGGTTCACATTCGGCGCCCCGGTCTTCGCCATAGGGCTGGGGCAGAACAACCAGATCCGAGAACCGCGCGCGATGGGCGACATGACGTCCGATATCGGCAATCTGCGCCACGCCGCTTTCAGCCGACCACCGAACACCGGACTTCCCCAGAAACGTGTTGGCATATTCCAGCACGTCTTCGGATTCCGCGTTGGCGCGGCTCAGTGTTTCCTGCAAGATCAGGGCGTTTGCGCCTGCATAGTAATACCCTGTCTGACTACGATCCACGCCCAGGCACAATGCCTCGGCATGGGCGTCTTGTGCCAATGCAAGTGCCGCCATCTGCGAGAGGGCCGCATTTGATTGTTCGGTATCCGTCATTACAGTGAGAAGAGATTTGTAAGCCATTGTTGACCTCTTACCTTCGTGCCGTCGCTACCTGCGACTTTCCAGCTCAGTCGTTTCTTTAGGATTGTCATAGTATTCGACCTCCTGTCTTGACACAGATCAAAGCAGTTTAAGCGGCTGTCCGACAAAAGAGCAGCCAGTCAAAAAGGTTCTGCGATATAAGAGAATCGCGCAGAGCATGGCAAAGGGACGCAATATGTCAAATTACATCAAGCTGATCGTGCTTGGTCTTATCGTGGTTTTTGCCGCGATCGGGACCAATTATGCACGCGATTTGGCGTATCAGGTGCATGCAATTCTGGTGATGCTGATCGCCGGCGGATTGTTCATCTGGACGCTTAGAAACACCGATGAGCCAGATATCCTCGTGGACCGCTCGGCCGAGTATATGGACGGCGTGATCCGCTATGGCGTGATCGCGACTGCCTTCTGGGGCGTGATCGGGTTCATCGCCGGAACATTCATCGCCTTTCAATTGGCCTTTCCCGCGCTGAATTTCGAATGGGCGCAGGGCTATCTGAACTTTGGCCGGTTGCGTCCACTGCATACATCTGCGGTGATTTTTGCCTTTGGCGGCAACGCTTTGATCGCAACCTCGTTCTACGTGGTGCAGCGCACCAGCGCCGCGCGTCTGTGGGGCGGCAACCTGGCGTGGTTCGTGTTCTGGGGGTATCAGCTGTTCATCGTCCTGGCCGCGACCGGCTATGTTCTGGGTGGTACACAGTCCAAGGAATACGCCGAACCCGAATGGTATGTTGACCTGTGGCTGACCATCGTCTGGGTTGCGTATCTGGCCGTTTTCCTCGGCACGGTCGTGAAACGGAAAGAGCCGCATATTTACGTGGCCAACTGGTTCTACCTGGCCTTTATCGTCACCGTCGCTATGCTGCACGTGGTCAACAACCTGACCATCCCGGTCAGCATCTGGGGATCGAAATCGGTCATCGTCTGGTCGGGCGTGCAAGACGCCATGATCCAGTGGTGGTACGGCCACAACGCTGTGGGCTTCTTCCTGACTGCGGGCTTCCTGGGCATGATGTATTACTTCATCCCCAAACAGGCGGAACGTCCGGTTTTCAGCTACAAGCTGTCGATCATCCACTTCTGGGCGCTGATCTTCCTGTACATCTGGGCCGGTCCGCACCACCTGCACTATACCGCGCTGCCTGACTGGGCTTCGACGCTGGGCATGGTGTTCTCGGTCGTCCTATGGATGCCGTCCTGGGGTGGTATGATCAACGGTCTGATGACGCTCTCGGGTGCATGGGACAAGCTGCGCACCGACCCGATCATCCGTATGATGGTCATCTCGGTCGGCTTCTACGGCATGTCCACTTTTGAAGGTCCGATGATGTCGATCCGTGCTGTGAACAGCCTGTCTCACTATACCGACTGGACCATTGGTCACGTGCACTCGGGCGCGTTGGGCTGGAATGGTATGATCACCTTTGGTGCGCTGTACTTCCTGGTGCCTGTCCTGTGGAAGCGTGAGCGTCTGTATTCGCTGCAGATGGTCAGCTGGCACTTCTGGCTCGCCACGATCGGTATCGTTCTGTATGCCGCGTCGATGTGGGTCACCGGTATCATGGAAGGCCTGATGTGGCGTGAAGTGGATGCCAACGGCTTCCTGGTGAACTCGTTCGCTGACACCGTGGCTGCAAAGTTCCCGATGTATGTGGTGCGTGCGCTGGGCGGTGTGCTCTACGTCGCGGGCGGCTTGATCATGTGCTACAACCTGTGGATGACAGTGCGGAAGGCACCGGCTAAAGAAGCCAGCCTGTCCGTCGCGGTCCCGGCTGAATAAGGAGGGCCGGAGCAATGGCAATTCTCGACAAACATAAGATCCTCGAGACCAACGCGACCCTCCTACTGGTGTTCAGCTTTCTGGTCGTGACCATCGGTGGCATCGTTCAGATCACCCCGCTGTTCTACCTTGAGAACACGATCGAGAAGGTGGAGGGCATGCGTCCCTACACCCCTCTCGAAATGGCGGGTCGTGAAATCTATCTGCGCGAAGGCTGCTATGTCTGCCACAGCCAGATGATCCGCCCGATGCGGGACGAGGTCGAGCGCTATGGCCACTACTCGCTGGCGGCTGAGTCGATGTATGACCACCCGTTCCAATGGGGATCGAAACGCACCGGGCCTGATCTGGCCCGTGTGGGTGGCCGTTACTCGGACCAGTGGCACGTGGACCATCTGCGTGATGCACAATCGGTGGTGCCGGAATCGGTCATGCCCAAATATGGCTTCCTCGAGCACCGCAAGCTGGACGGCAAGTATATCGGCGACATCATGGCTGCAAACGCGGTCGTGGGCACGCCCTATACCGAAGAAATGCTGGCCAACGCCGAGGCGGACTTCCGTGCGCAAGCCGATCCGGACAGCGATTATGACGGACTGCTCGAGCGGTATGGTGACAAGGTCAACGTGCGCAACTTCGATGGTCAACCTGAACTGACCGAAGCCGACGCGCTGATCGCTTATCTGCAGATGCTGGGAACGCTGGTCGATTTCTCGACCTTCACCCCGGATCCGAGCCGCTAAAGGAGGGTGTGATGGAAGAATACACAATCCTCAGGCAGTTCGCGGATAGCTGGATGTTGCTGCTGTTGTTTGTCTTCTTTGTTGGCATCGTGCTCTGGGTTTTCCGCCCGGGTGCCAGCAAGGAATACAAAGACACCGCCAACATCCCCTTCCGGCACGCAGACGCACCAGTGCCCCTCCGGGGCGACGACAAAGCTGCGCCCCTAGGGGGCGACAATCCCGCCACACCCAAGGAGGCGCGGCCATGAGCAAGACACCTGAAAAACTGCCGGGTGATCCGAAGACAACCGGTCACAGCTGGGACGGTCTCGAAGAATTTGACAACCCGATGCCCCGCTGGTGGCTGTGGACTTTCTACGTCACGATTATCTGGGGCGTGATTTATACGATCATGTATCCGGCGTGGCCGTTGGTGCAATCAGCGACCGCTGGCGTTCTTGGCTGGTCCTCACGTGCGCTGGTGCAGGAAGAGATGGTTGCCTTCCAGGAGGCCAACGCGCCCTGGAACGCCAAGCTGGTGGAAACGCCGCTTGAGGACATCTCGAAGGATCCTGAGTTGCAGCAATTCGCGGTAAACTCGGGTGGCGCGGTGTTCCGCACCTGGTGTGCACAGTGCCATGGTTCCGGTGCGCAGGGCGCACCCGGCTTCCCGAACCTGCTGGATGACGCGTGGCTGTGGGGCGGTACGCTCGAAGATATCGAGTTCACTATTGCCCACGGCATTCGGAACGAGGAAAGCGACGATGCGCGCTATTCCGAGATGCCGGCCTTTGGCGAGATTCTCGAGAAAGAAGAGATCACGCAGGTGGTTCAGTACGTCATGTCTCTGAGCAACGCTCAGACGGATGACGCGGCGGCGCAGGCGGGCAAGGTTGTTTTCGAGGACAACTGTGCTGCGTGTCACGGTGAAGACGGCACGGGTGACGTATTACAGGGTGCGCCGAGCTTGACCGACGCGATCTGGCTCTATGGCGGCAGCGAGGAAGCTCTGATCGAGACGGTCACTTACAGCCGCTTCGGTGTCATGCCCGCCTGGGAAAACCGTCTGACCGAGGCGCAGATTCGCGCCGTGACTGCCTATGTCCACCAGTTGGGTGGCGGTCAGTAAGGTTTGAAGAATACCTTCGGACGGTTCGCCGCCCGAAGGTTGAGGCACCGGCTGTTCCATCTGTTCGCGCGTTTCCTGAACAGCCGGTGCTAATTTTCCAGATTACTAGTCGCGAATAATGCAGTCCAGATGCACCTTTTCGTGCGCTGGGCTTTTTCTTTTCCAATGATCATGTGCGGGCCACTGCTTTGACCGCGACCCTACGCGGGGTTTGTCGATACGTTCACTGCGATCTCTGGTTTGAGTAGCGATCATGAAGCTTCTTGCAAGGATTGAGAGCATTTTGCCTCTCCTTTCCGGTTTGTGCATGCAGAAAAGATTGAACTTCCGGCCGAAAAATGCGACTCAATTACAATTCGATTGTGTAAGCAGGGCTTACAGATGAACTGGATGAAAATGCCACCCCTGGCCTCGCTTCGGGCATTTTCGGCCTTTGCCGAGGCTGAGAATATTGTCCAAGCTGGTGCTGCGTTGAATGTCAGCCACGCAGCTATCAGTCAGCAGTTGCGGGTTTTGGAGAGGCACCTGGGCGTTTCGTTGCTGGATCGGTCAGGAAAATCCATGACCCTGACCCCCGAGGGTGAAACGCTGGCACGCGCGGTCCGGCTGGGGTTTGGCGCAATCGGAGCAGCCATTGCGGACCTGACGCAAACAGATCAGGACCGTCCCGTCCATGTTTCGCTGACGCCCTCTTTCGCAGCGTCCTGGCTGATGCCGCGCCTGCCTGCCTTTCAAGCTGAATTCCCGAACATTCCTCTGGCCCTGGACCCGACGCCGAAACTCGTCAATCCAAGCCCCGGAGGTGTGGACGTGGCGATACGTTACGGTGGCGGAGATTGGTCCGGCATTGCCTCGGACTTGCTGCTGAGCAGCCCCATCGTGATCGTCGCGGCGCGGAACTTGCTTGGGGACCGGTCCGATTGGACGCCGCAGGAATTAAGCCAGCTCCCGTGGTTGGAAGAGTTGGGGACCACCGAAGCCACAACCTGGCTGGCGCGGCACGGCGTCGAACACGGTCCGCGTGCAGGGCGGATCGCCTTGCCCGGAAATCTTATGCTGGACGCGTTGCGCGCCGGTCAGGGCGTAACTGTCACGGCGCGTCATTTTGTCGGGGCCGACATCGCGTCGGGGCAGCTTGTGGAACTGTTTTGCGAGCCGGAAAATAGCGGTTATCATATTGTAACGGGTGATTTCCCACTTCGCCCGGCTGCCAAGACCTTTGTCCGTTGGCTTCGGGCGCAGTCCGCGGTGCTGTGACAAAAGGTGTCTGTACGATGCGCTTTTGACCCATGTCAAAGAGACTACCTTTGTGATCTGGGACAAGACGCGAAAAACATAGCCACATCTGGAGCCAGCCCGTGAGCGATTCCGACCCCGCCCCCAGCTTATACGCCGCAAGGGAGCCCATTTTTCCCCGGCGTGTATCCGGGCCATTTCGTAACCTGAAATGGATCATCATGGCTGTCACGCTGGGCATCTACTACGTGACGCCGTGGATCAGATGGGACCGTGGGCCAAGCCTGCCGGATCAGGCGGTGCTGCTGGATCTGGCCAATCGCCGTTTCTATTTCTTCTGGATCGAAATTTGGCCGCACGAGTTCTATTTCGTTGCAGGTCTATTGATCATGGCCGGGTTGGGGTTGTTCCTGTTCACCTCGGCATTGGGCCGTGTCTGGTGCGGCTATGCCTGTCCACAGACGGTTTGGACAGACCTGTATATTCTGGTCGAGCGCTGGATTGAGGGTGATCGAAACGCGCGCCTGCGTCTGCACCGGCAAGAGAAGCTGGACTTCCGCAAGGCGCGGCTGCGCGTGACGAAGTGGACCGTCTGGCTGCTGATCGGTTTGGCGACCGGTGGGGCATGGGTGTTCTATTTCGCCGACGCGCCGACGCTTCTGCGTGATCTGGTGACCGGCAATGCACACCCGGTGGCCTATACCACGATGCTGATCCTGACCGGCACGACCTTCCTGTTTGGTGGCTTCGCGCGCGAACAGATCTGTATCTATGCCTGCCCCTGGCCGCGTATTCAGGCGGCGATGATGGACGAGGATACTCTGGTCGTAGGCTACCGCGAATGGCGGGGTGAGCCACGCGGTAAGGGCAAGCGTACTGCTGAGTCCGAGTTGGGGGATTGCATCGACTGCATGGCCTGCGTGAATGTCTGCCCGGTTGGGATCGATATCCGCGACGGGCAGCAACTTGAATGCATCACCTGTGCGCTTTGCATCGACGCCTGTGATGACATGATGGCCAAGATCGGCAAACCGCGCGGCCTGATCGACTATATGGCGCTGAGCGATGAAACCAACGAGCGCGCGGGCAAGCCGCCTCGGAACGTCTGGAAGCATATTCTGCGTCCCCGGACGATCATGTATACAGGGATGTGGGCTGCGGTCGGCTTTGCGCTGTTGTTTGCGCTGTTCATACGGCCCGATATTGATCTGACCGTGGCGCCCGTTCGGAACCCGACCTTTGTGACCCTGTCCGACGGTACGATCCGCAACACCTATGACGTGCGCCTGCGCAACAAACATGGCGAAGAACGGCCGTTCAAGCTGACGCTGACGGGGGACCCGGCCCTTCAGGTTCAGATCGAGGGCAATGACGGTGACACTGTCATTGTCGCTGCGGATACGGCACAATTGACGCGCGTCTATATCGTGGCCTCTGGTGGAACCGGCCCGGCGTCGACCGACGTTACCCCGGTGCGCATCTGGGTCGAAGACCTGCAAAGCGGAGAGCGTGCCTACAAGGACACCACCTTTAACGGGCAAGGGAACTGAACATGGCCGAACGTAAATTCACCGGCAAACATGCCCTGGCCGTCTTTGTGGCCGCATTTGGCGTGATCATCGCGGTAAACCTTGTGCTGGCCTACAGCGCGGTGAAGACTTTTCCGGGGCTTGAGGTCAAGAACTCTTACGTCGCCAGTCAGGAGTTTAACGAACGCCTGCAGGAGCATCAGGCGCTGGGATGGGATATCCGTGCTGAATTGTCTGGTGGGCTTTTGATCCTGCACATTTCAGACCAGACCGGTGCGCCAGTCGAAGTGGCCGAGTTGCAGGCCGTCGTTGGACGGGCCACGCATGTAAAGGAAGATTTCTCGCCGGATTTCACCTTTGATGGCACGGCGTATGCAACGCCCGCGTCGCTGGGCAAGGGAAACTGGAACATCCGTTTGGTCGCAAAAGATCGCAGCGGGGCTGAGTTCGCTCAGCGCGTGCCGCTGTATGTAAAGGGATAGGCAATGACGGCGCAGCTTTCATCTGGCACGGTCGCCTGTCCGGGTTGCATTGCAAGCCCTGCGGAACCCGCGCGCCCGATCCCGGAAGATGTGCAGATTGCACTGTCGCTGCCGGGCATCCATTGCTCGGCCTGTATCGCTACGGTCGAGCGGGAACTGAATGCCCATCCCGGCGTGGAAGTTGCGCGCGTCAACCTGACCCTGAAACGCGCGATGGTCAAAGCGGCACCGGTTTTGTCTGCGGCTGACCTGATCCCGGTTCTGGAAAACGCGGGCTATGAAGCGCATGAGCTGGACCCCGGTGCGCTGTCTGCGACGCAAGCGGACAAGGCGGGACGCGACCTGCTGATGCGGCTGGCGGTGGCCGGGTTTGCGTCGATGAACGTGATGTTGCTGTCGGTCTCGGTCTGGTCGGGGGCAGCGGACGCGACACGGGACATGTTTCACTGGATTTCCGCGGCGATTGCGCTGCCTGCGATTGCGTTCTCTGCGCAGCCCTTCTTTGCGAATGCGTGGTCGGCTTTGCGGGTGCGCCGTCTGAACATGGACGTGCCGATCGTGCTGGCGATCTTGCTGGCGCTGGTTACGTCGCTTTGGGAAACCGCGCTCAGCGGTAAGCACGCCTATTTCGACGCCGCACTGACGCTGACCTTCTTCCTGCTGGCCGGGCGTTATCTGGATTATCGCACACGCGCCGCCGCGCGATCTGCGGCTGAGGAATTGACCGCGCTGGAAGTCCCCCGCGCCATCTGCGTGGTGGACGGGGTCGAGGAAGAAGTCGCCGTTGCCACACTGAACGTCGGCGACCTGATCCTTGTCCGCCCCGGTGGGCGGATGCCTGTGGATGGAGAAATTGTCTCGGGCCAGTCCGAACTGGACCGGTCCCTGCTGACCGGGGAAACCCTGCCGGTCTTTGCCGAAGCGGGCGCGGCGGTCAGCGCAGGTGAGGTCAACCTGACCGGTCCCCTGACCATTCGCGCGACGGCAGTGGGGGAGGATACCTCGCTGCACCGTATGGCAGATCTGGTGGCCATCGCTGAATCTGGCCGGTCGCGCTACACCTCGCTGGCGGACAAGGCGGCCAAGCTTTACGCGCCCGGTGTGCATATCCTGTCGGCGCTCAGCTTTGTGGGATGGTATATCTACTCCGGCGACGTGCGGACGGCGCTGAACATCGCCGCCGCCGTGCTGATCATCACCTGCCCCTGTGCGTTGGGTCTGGCGGTGCCTGCGGTGACCACGGCGGCCTCGGGGCGGTTGTTCCGCCAGGGGATGCTGATCAAACATTCCACCGCACTGGAGCGCCTGGCCGAGGTGGATACGGTCGTCTTCGACAAAACCGGTACGCTGACTTCTGGCACACCCGAGCTGACCAACCTGGGCGATCATTCCCGCGCGGATCTTGAGATTGCGCTGGCTTTGGCCGAAGCGTCCTCGCACCCTTTGTCCGTCGCCTTGACACAGGCCGCGCGTGAGGCGGGGATCAAACCCGCCACGTTGAAAGACATCACCGAGGTTCCGGGTTACGGCACCGAAGGCACTTACCACGGCCAACGCGTCCGCCTTGGGCGGGCGGCATGGACCGGCGGCGAGGCAGGCGACCAGACCGCCGCGTGGTTCTCCATCGCAGGGCAGGCACCCGTGGCTTTCCTGTTCTCGGACAGCCTGCGCCCCGGCGCTGCCGAGGCGGTGCAAGCGTTCCGCGATGCAGGCAAAGAGATCATCCTGATTTCCGGCGATACCCAAGGCGCGGTTCAGGCGCTGGCGGATAAGCTGGGCATCCAGAAATGGATCGCGCAGGCTCTGCCGCAGGATAAGGCCAAGCATGTCGAGGTGCTGCGCGAGCAGGGCCATCACGTGCTGATGGTGGGCGACGGGTTGAACGACACGGCGGCGCTGGCGGCGGCGCATGTGTCGATCTCTCCGGCCTCGGCTTTGGATGCGGCGCGGGTGACATCCGATATCGTCCTGCTGGGCAATGACCTGTCGCCGATCTCTGACGCCTGTGACACGGCGATCAAAGCGACGAAGCGGATTCGCGAGAACTTTCGCATCGCGACTGTCTATAATATCATCGCGGTGCCGCTTGCGGTGGCGGGTCTGGCCACACCCCTGATTGCGGCGCTGGCGATGTCGACCTCGTCGATCACCGTGTCTCTGAACGCGCTGCGTGTAAGGTAAAGCGATGGAAGTTCTGGCCTATCTGATACCGATTTCCCTGTTTCTGGGCGGGGTTGGACTGGTCGCATTTGTCTACACGGTGCGGTCCAACCAGTATGACGACCCCGAAGGCGATGCGCGACGCATCCTCAGCGATGAATGGGACGACAAGCCCAAGCCCTGACAGCCCTTGAAATTGCCGCAATGCCCGGTTATGTCCGGCCCATCCGCTAGCAGAGAGATCCAAGCCAAATGGCAACCACAAACCCGATCCAGTTCATTCAGCAAGTCCGCGCCGAGGTTGCAAAGGTCGTCTGGCCGACGCGCCGTGAGGTCCTGCTGACCACGGTCATGGTGTTCATCATGGCGGCCCTGACCGCCGTGTTCTTTGCGCTGGTCGATCTGGGCATTCGCGGCGGTCTGCAACTGATCCTAGGCGCGTTCGGGTAAACCCGTTCGGGCGTGCGGAAACGCCGCTTGCCCCTTGCACCGCGCGCGATGTCAGAGTAGTGACGCGGGACTATTCGGAATGGGCGTGCGGCGATTCGGGCTGCGCGCCGCTTTTTATTCCGGGTCACGTGATGGAATTTCAATGACGGACGCGTCTGGTTGATTGGATGCGCCGAAAGTAAACAAGGACGACAGGTTCATGGCGAAACGGTGGTACTCGGTCAGCGTTCTTTCGAATTTCGAAAAGAAGATCGCAGAGCAGATCCGCACGTCGGTGGCTGAACAGGGCCTTGAGGACGATATCGACGAAGTACTGGTGCCCACCGAAGAGGTGATCGAAGTGCGCCGCGGCAAGAAGGTCACGACCGAGCGCCGCTTTATGCCCGGTTACGTGCTGGTGCATATGGAGATGTCGGATCAAGGCTATCACCTTGTGAACTCGATCAACCGTGTCACCGGCTTTCTGGGCCCGCAGGGACGCCCGATGCCGATGCGCGACGCCGAGGTGAACCAGATCCTGAACCGCGTTCAGGAAGGCGAAGAAGCGCCCAAGCTGATGATCAGCTTCGAGGTCGGAGAGAAAGTCAAAGTCAACGACGGCCCGTTCGAAGATTTCGACGGCATGGTCGAAGGCGTGGACGACGAGAACCAGAAGCTGAAGGTCTCGGTCTCGATCTTTGGTCGCGAGACCCCGGTCGAACTGGATTTCACGCAGGTTACGAAGCAGAGTTAAGTTAACGCTTCGCGAATTTCTAAAACACCGCGCCATCTCAGACGGCGCGGTGTTTTTGTATTCTCCTACGTCTCAAAGCCGAAACCCCAGAAAGGCTGAGGCAGAGCTTAGACAGGACCAATCAGCCTCTTATTCCTTGAAAGGAAGGCTGGTATACGCGCCAACCTCGCTGTTGCCTGTGCGTTCGTTGAAGGCTTCGATCATGTCATTTGTCGCTTGCGCGGCACCGAGGTCGATACTTTCAAGATCAAAGTCAGAAAACGGAAACTCTGCCGCAGAGTCAGGTGGCTGCTTTGCCATCTGAACCGGGGCAGGGAAGGATTCTTCGTTGGGCACGCCTTGGCGTGTTCGAATGCTATCCTTTGTTACGTTCCAAGTCATAAAGTCGGCGGCCAAGTCCAATGGGCCGTCGTAAGTTTCTCGAATTGCCGAATAGACGGCCAACGCAATGTCGTGATCGTTTTGGAAGTGATAGCAGACTGCCAACCGGGGCTCGGTTTCTGACATGATCTTGCCGAACGCCTGCGCAGCGGTGTGCCCTTGCGAGCCCACGAATATGGCTTCCGAAGGTTCAAAACCATATTTTTCGATCATGAACTCCGGTGGGGTGAAGCATTCGTGGACGGCAAGATCAACACCATTGGCATGCTCCCTCCACCATCGCGTTGGCAGCGTGTCGGACGAAAACGCAAATTTGAGACCATTCCATTCCAAAAGAAAGCTAACCGATTGTTCACCATGAATGGCGGGCAGAGTTCGAACTTGAACGCCGTTCTCGTCAAAGATGACGTTGTTGACAGCTTTCCAGTCGAATTCATTTACCTCTAGTTGCAATCCACGTGGATCAACCGCCGCGCCCCTGGTTGCTTCCTCCCAGGCCCACATCTTCATCATATGGTCTGCCCAAGATTTCGTTCCCCATTCGGGCTTGATCCCCTCAGGTCCCCAAAGGCGAACGGGCGTCAAACGGTTGTTTACGGGGCCGGTAAAGTAGAAGGCTGGAAAATCGCCTGCGTGATCAAGATGCAAGTGGCCCAGAAATACCTTGTCCAGTTGATCCAGGGGAATCCCAAGTGCCATGATGCGCTCATACGAGCCTTCGCCCATATCAAAGATGAATTTTTCACCGTTGCCCAGTTCAACAAGAAAACACGCCGCAGCCTGCTTGAGACGTGGTTGGGGCATTCCGGTTCCACATGCGATGACTCGCATTTCATCAGGGCCCAGAGTTTCGGTTCCGGGATAGTAAACGGTTTGGTTCGGGTAAGGTTCGGTTCTGGACCATTCCGAAGGTTCCTTGTTCTGCGCAACGGCGATCATCGTGGTTGCAGCAATAAGTCCAGCACCCAGCGCAATTGCAGGCACAATATTTCTGGAAAGCGTCATAAAAGGTCCTCCCTCAACGATTTTGTCGAACAAACGTACAGATTCGTCTTATCCAAGGTTCGCAATTTTTGAATACGTCTGGCAAGTTTACTTAGTCTTGGACATATCGCTGCCGTCGCACCTGCCGCGACCTTGCATAAACTTTCAGAGCGAAAGCCCAATTCGGGTTGGGTTTAGACCCCTTGCCAACTCCACCATTCCCCTATAAACGCCGCCTCTATCGTCTTCGGGCGAGATTCTCTCGTGGGAGGTTGCTGGGATCGCGATCCCGGACCGGACCACGCAACATAAACCGGGTGGGACGCGTCCTGCCTTAGTTGAAAGGAAAACCAAATGGCCAAGAAGCTTGCTGGTACAATGAAACTGCAGGTTCCTGCAGGTCAGGCGAACCCCTCGCCGCCAGTTGGTCCGGCGCTGGGTCAGCGCGGCATCAACATCATGGAATTCTGCAAGGCGTTCAACGCCAAGACCGCAGACATGGAGCCCGGCGCGCCGTGCCCGACCGTGATCACCTATTATCAGGACAAGTCCTTCACCATGGACATCAAGACGCCGCCCGCGTCTTACTACCTGAAAAAAGCGGCTGGTCTGAAGCCGGTTGGTAAGCGTAACCGCCCCCGTGGTGCCGAGAACCCCGGTCGTGAGACCGTGGCCACCGTGACCTCCAAGCAGGTTCGCGAAATCGCCGAAGCCAAAATGAAAGATCTGAACGCCAACGACGTCGAAGGCGCAATGCAGATCATCCTGGGCTCGGCCCGCTCCATGGGCATCGAGGTGAAGTAAGATGGCAAAACTTGGTAAACGCACCCGCGCCGCGCGCGAAGCTGTCGCTGGCAAGGAAAACCTGTCGATCGAAGAAGCTGTTGCCCTGGTAAAAGGCAACGCGACCTCGAAATTCGACGAGACCATCGAAATCGCTCTGAACCTGGGCGTTGACACCCGTCACGCAGACCAGATGGTTCGTGGCGTTGTCGGCCTGCCCAACGGCACCGGCAAAGCGATGCGCGTCGCTGTTTTTGCTCGTGGCCCCAAGGCGGACGAAGCGAAAGAAGCAGGCGCGGATATCGTTGGCGCAGAAGACCTGATGGAAACCATTCAGGGCGGCACCATCGAATTCGATCGCTGCATTGCCACCCCGGACATGATGCCGATCGTTGGCCGTCTGGGTAAAGTTCTGGGCCCCCGTAACCTGATGCCGAACCCCAAGGTTGGCACCGTGACCATGGACGTGAAAGCGGCCGTGGAAGCAGCCAAGGGCGGTGAAGTTCAGTTCAAGGCGGAAAAAGGCGGCGTCGTGCACGCTGGCGTTGGCAAAGCGTCGTTCGACGAAGCCAAGCTGGTTGAAAACGTCCGTGCTTTCGTTTCGGCTGTGGCGAAGGCCAAGCCGTCGGGCGCCAAAGGCACCTACATGAAGAAAATCGCGCTGAGCTCGACCATGGGCCCGGGCGTGACTCTGGATGTGGCGGCCGCTGCGGGCGAATAAGCCTTAACGCGACGCAAAAGAATTAAGCCCGGGCAGTGCAAGCTGCTCGGGCTTTTGCATTTCAAAACCTAATCTGGAGTATTGAAGGCGATATCCAGGCGCATTTCCAACCGCGTGCGCCGGAATTCCTCGAACGCGCTGCAGGTAAAGTCGGCGCGCCAATAGTCCAGCCAGTCTTTCAACAGGCGGCCGCGAATGCAGAAATCGAGGATATCCGTGTCAATCGGCAGGCGGTAGCGGCGCAGGAACATCTGCTTGTTTCGCCGCAGAATGCCGCTCCGGTCCACTGCGTTGGGGTCGCCATCCCGAAAGATATCAGCCTTGAGAAAGTCAACGATATCGTAGACGGCGAGTTTTTCGCAAACCTCGGTAAAATCCAGGCCGTAGATTTTGCCTTGTCCCATGATCAGGTTCTGCCCGTGAAAGTCGCCATGCGAAGAAACCCGCAGGTCCTCAATCCCCTTGAGGCGTTCGCCTTCGGTCACCATCGCATCAATCATTTTTCGGCTTTTTCGTGCGATGTCATCCGGGACTGCGGCTGCAAGATCGCATATGCTGTCAATCATCCATTTCGGGCGGAACCCATAATTGACGGGTGCCAGGCGGCTGTGAAAATCGCTGAGCCAAGATCCCGCCCGCCGATAGACCTGTGCCACCTGGTTATCGTCTTTGCTGTTATAGATCAGATCGACAGCGGTGGGGCGGTCGATGAATTCGGTGACCAGAAAGGCGCCTCCGGGGGACAAATAGACAGGCTGCACGACGCGGGAAGAATCTGTGCCTGCAAAGTATCGGGACAGGTCCATTAGTAACTGGAATTCGTCTTTCAGCCGCCCTGTTGCCGGAGACTCGGTGTCGATCTTGAGGGCAAAGGATCCGGCGGCTGAGCGCAGGGCCAGAACGGTCCGCGACTCTGCGAATGCGTGTGACCGATAGATACAGTCATATTGTGTCACGGGCGCGCGCAGGACCGCGTTGGAAAATTCATCTATATACGCGGTGACCCGGTCTTGTTCTTGATCCGAGAGCGGGAGGGAAGCAGCCAACGGGCCATGTCCTTGGTATTGTGCCTTTCCCCGGACTGGACCGCAGTGCGTTTTGCGTGTCAACGGCAAGAATTCCGTTTTGGTCGCGACCAACGGAAAACGTTATTGAAACCGCGCAGTTGGGCAGGCTTTGGTGGGTTGGAACAGGGGTTGATCCGGGTTGGGTAAATTCGCATTTTACCCCTTGGAAACCCCACCCAACTGCCCTAATAAGACGTGCGGAGTAAAGCGTGCGATTCGTCGTGCGCTTTATTTCGTTTCGTCCAAGACGGTGGGTGGTGCCATTCGGCCCCTTAATCTCCTGCCTGAGACGGGTAAGACCAAAGAATTCTGAGGGTCGCGATCCTCGGGCGCATTTTGGCCAAATCCCGTAACAACGGACCTGAACGCCGGGGCGTATGCCGCGGCAAATATGAGCCGGGGTGAGTGATCGCCCCAAACTTGGAGAGAACTGTGGATAGAGCCCAGAAAGAGAAAGTGGTCGAGGAACTCGGCCAAATCTTCGAAAGCTCTGGCGTCGTAGTGGTTGCCCACTACGCCGGTCTGACAGTTGCCGAGATGCAGGACCTTCGCGCACGTGCTCGTGACGCGGGTGGCTCCGTGCGTGTTGCCAAGAACAGGCTCGCCAAAATCGCCCTCGACGGAAAGCCATGTGAAAGCATTGGTGACCTGCTGACGGGTATGACCGTTCTGACCTATTCCGAGGATCCCGTGGCAGCAGCCAAGGTAGCCGAGGACTTCGCCAAAGAGAACCAAAAGTTCGAAATCCTTGGCGGTGCAATGGGCGAGAACGCTCTGGACCGGGCTGGTGTTACAGCCGTGTCGAAAATGCCGTCGCGTGAAGAGCTTATTGCTTCGATCGTGGGCTGTATCGGCGCGCCTGCTTCGAACATCGCCGGTGCAATTGGCGCACCTGCAAGCAACATCGCAAGCATCCTTTCCACCATCGAAGAGAAGGCGGAAGCTGCGTAAGCGGTTGGCACTGAATGATCTGCGTAGGGGAAACACCCTGACGTTGGAACACACACTGTAAAACGGAAAGAGCTAATACAATGGCTGATCTGAAAGCACTCGCAGAAAGCATCGTGGGTCTGACCCTGCTGGAAGCACAAGAACTGAAAACCATCCTCAAAGACGAATACGGCATCGAGCCCGCAGCTGGCGGCGCCGTAATGGTCGCAGCTGGCGGCGACGCCGGTGGCGCAGCCGAGGAAGAGAAAACCGAATTCGACGTCGTTCTGAAGAACGCCGGCGCTTCGAAAATCAACGTGATCAAAGAAGTTCGCGGCATCACCGGTCTGGGCCTGAAAGAAGCCAAAGAGCTGGTCGAAGCTGGCGGCAAGATCAAAGAAGGCGTGGACAAAGCCGAAGCCGAAGAGATCAAAGGCAAGCTGGAAGCAGCTGGCGCCGAGGTCGAACTGGCCTAAGTCAGTCCAATGGCGCATCGCTGATGCGTCGGAAATTTGGCTGGGCCCGGAGAAATCCGGGTCCAGCCGAACCTGTCTTAGAAAGGGCCTCATGAATTGGGGCGTTTTCTAAGACGCGGTTCTTGGATCGGGAGGCTGCCTTCGGGACGGTGGCCATGAATTGATCCGGACGTGTCGTCTCGAATGTGCAAGATGCCGGGGCCCGACGGTGTCTTTGCCCGCTGAGAACATCGAAAGGTGACATCTGACATGGCTCAAACGTTCCTTGGCCAGAAACGTCTTCGTAAATATTACGGCAAAATCCGTGAAGTTTTGGAAATGCCGAACCTCATTGAGGTCCAGAAATCTTCTTATGATCTTTTCCTGCGCTCCGGCGATGCAGAGCAGCCCACAGACGGCGAAGGCATCAAAGGTGTGTTCCAGTCGGTTTTCCCGATCAAGGATTTCAACGAAACCTCCGTTCTGGAATTCGTGAAATACGATCTGGAAAAACCCAAATATGACGTCGAAGAGTGCATGCAGCGCGACATGACCTACAGCGCGCCGCTGAAGGTGACTCTGCGTCTGATCGTGTTTGATGTCGATGAGGACACCGGCGCCAAGTCGGTCAAGGACATCAAGGAACAGGACGTGTTCATGGGCGACATGCCCCTGATGACGCCGAACGGTACGTTCATCGTGAACGGCACCGAGCGTGTGATCGTGTCCCAGATGCACCGCTCGCCCGGTGTGTTCTTTGACCACGACAAGGGCAAAACCCATTCTTCGGGCAAGCTGCTGTTTGCCTGCCGCATCATCCCGTATCGTGGCAGCTGGCTGGACTTTGAGTTCGACGCCAAGGACATCGTGTTCGCCCGAATCGACCGCCGCCGCAAACTGCCTGTGACAACCCTGCTTTACGCGCTGGGTCTGGATCAGGAAGCGATCATGGACGCGTATTACGAGACCGTGTCTTACAAGCTCGACAAGAAGAAAGGCTGGATCACACCGTTCTTCCCCGAGCGTGTGCGCGGCACCCGTCCGACATACGATCTGATCGACGCGAAGTCGGGTGAAGTGATTGCCGAAGCGGGCAAGAAAGTCACGCCGCGCGCGGTTAAGAAACTGATCGACGAAGGCACTGTCACCGATCTGCTGGTTCCGTTTGACCACATCGTTGGCAAGTTTGTCGCCAAGGACATCATCAACGAAGAAAACGGCGCGATCTATGTCGAGGCCGGTGATGAACTGACCCTTGAATATGACAAGGACGGCGATCTGATCGGCGGCACCGTGAAAGAGCTGATCGACGCGGGCATCACCGACATTCCGGTTCTGGACATCGACAACGTCAATGTCGGCCCCTACATGCGCAACACCATGGCTCAGGACAAGAACCTGAACCGTGAAAGCGCGCTGATGGACATCTACCGCGTCATGCGCCCGGGTGAGCCGCCCACCGTCGAAGCGGCCTCGGCCCTGTTCGACACGCTGTTCTTCGACAGCGAGCGCTATGACCTGTCCGCCGTTGGCCGCGTGAAGATGAACATGCGTCTGGCTCTGGACGCGCCGGACACCCTGCGCACCCTGCGCCGCGAAGACATCGTGGCCTGCATCAAGGCGCTGGTGGAGCTGCGTGACGGCAAAGGCGACGTGGATGATATCGACCACCTCGGCAACCGTCGTGTGCGCTCGGTCGGCGAACTGATGGAAAACCAGTACCGCGTTGGCCTGCTGCGCATGGAGCGCGCGATCAAAGAGCGTATGTCGTCGGTCGAGATCGACACCGTCATGCCTCAGGACCTGATCAACGCGAAACCGGCGGCCGCTGCTGTTCGTGAATTCTTCGGCTCGTCGCAGCTGTCGCAGTTCATGGACCAGACCAACCCGCTGTCGGAAGTCACCCACAAACGCCGCCTCTCGGCGCTTGGCCCCGGTGGTCTGACGCGTGAGCGTGCGGGCTTTGAGGTGCGCGACGTACACCCGACCCACTATGGCCGGATGTGCCCGATTGAAACGCCGGAAGGTCCGAACATCGGTCTGATCAACTCGCTGGCCACCTTCGCCCGCGTGAACAAGTATGGTTTCATCGAAACACCGTACCGCGTGGTTAAGGACGCCGAGGTGACCGATGAGGTTCACTACATGTCCGCGACCGAGGAAATGCGTCACACCGTGGCGCAGGCGAACGCGACGCTGGATGCGGATGGCAAGTTCATCAACGATCTGGTTTCGACCCGTCAGGCTGGTGACTACACTCTTGCCCCGCGCGAGAATGTTGACCTGATCGACGTGTCGCCGAAGCAGCTGGTTTCGGTCGCTGCATCGCTGATCCCGTTCCTTGAAAATGACGACGCCAACCGCGCTCTGATGGGCTCGAACATGCAACGTCAGGCGGTTCCGCTGCTGCGGGCCGAGGCACCGCTGGTCGGTACCGGCATCGAGGAAAAGGTTGCGATCGACTCGGGCGCTGCGATTCAGGCGAAACGTGCCGGTATCATCGACCAGGTCGATGCCCAGCGTATCGTTATTCGCGCTACCGAGGATCTGGAACTGGGCGACGCTGGCGTTGACATCTATCGTCTGCGCAAGTTCCAGCGTTCGAACCAGAACACCTGCATCAACCAGCGTCCGCTGATCAAGGTGGGTGACACCGTCCAGAAGGGCGAGGTCATTGCCGATGGTCCGTCGACCGATATGGGTGAACTGGCGCTTGGTAAGAACGTGGTCGTCGCGTTCATGCCGTGGAACGGTTACAACTACGAAGACTCGATCCTGATCTCGGAACGTATCGCGCGTGACGACGTCTTTACCTCGGTCCATATCGAGGAATTTGAAGTCGCCGCCCGTGACACGAAGCTGGGCCCGGAAGAGATCACCCGCGATATCCCGAATGTCGGTGAAGAAGCGCTGCGCAACCTCGACGAGGCGGGCATCGTTTACATCGGTGCGGATGTTGAGCCGGGCGATATTCTGGTCGGCAAGATCACTCCGAAGGGCGAAAGCCCGATGACCCCGGAAGAAAAGTTGCTGCGCGCCATCTTTGGCGAAAAAGCATCTGACGTGCGCGACACCTCGCTGCGCGTGAAGCCGGGCGATTACGGTACGGTCGTCGAGGTTCGCGTCTTCAACCGTCACGGCGTCGAGAAAGACGAGCGTGCGTTGCAGATCGAGCGTGAGGAAGTCGAACGTCTGGCCCGTGACCGGGACGACGAGCTGGCGATCCTTGACCGCAACATCTATGCGCGTCTGCAGGGCCTGATCCTGGGCAAAACCGCTGTCAAAGGCCCGAAAGGTGTCAAGGCAGGGTCGGTGATCACCGAGGAGCTGCTGGAAACCCTGACCCGCGGTCAGTGGTGGCAACTGGCGCTGGAAGGCGAGCAGGACGCACAGATCGTTGAGGCTCTGAACGAGCAGTACGAAGTGCAAAAGCGTGCTCTGGACGCCCGTTTCGAAGACAAGGTCGAGAAAGTCCGTCGTGGCGACGACCTGCCGCCGGGTGTGATGAAGATGGTCAAAGTCTTCATCGCCGTGAAGCGCAAGCTGCAGCCGGGCGACAAGATGGCCGGTCGTCACGGGAACAAAGGTGTGATCTCCAAGGTTGTTCCGATGGAAGACATGCCGTTCCTGGCCGATGGTACGCCGGTTGACTTCTGTCTGAACCCGCTGGGTGTGCCCTCACGTATGAACGTCGGTCAGATCCTTGAAACCCACATGGGTTGGGCTGCACGCGGTCTGGGTCTGAACATCGACGACGCTCTGGGTGAATATCGTCGATCCGGCGATCTGACCCCTGTGCGCGAGGCGATGAAGCTGGCCTATGGCGAAGATGTCTACGAAGAAGGCATCACCGGTCTGGACGAGGATGGCCTGATCGAGGCTGCGGGCAACGTGACCCGCGGTGTTCCGATCGCAACCCCGGTCTTTGACGGTGCCAAGGAAGCAGACGTCAACGACGCGCTGGTGCGTGCGGGCTTCTCGGAAAGCGGTCAGTCGGTTCTGTTCGACGGTCGCACCGGTGAGCAATTCGCACGTCCGGTGACCGTGGGCATCAAGTACCTGCTGAAACTGCACCACCTTGTGGACGACAAAATCCACGCGCGTTCGACCGGGCCGTACAGCCTGGTGACCCAGCAGCCGCTGGGTGGTAAGGCGCAGTTCGGTGGTCAGCGCTTTGGTGAGATGGAAGTCTGGGCTCTGGAAGCTTACGGCGCCGCCTACACCCTGCAGGAGATGCTCACTGTGAAATCGGATGACGTCGCCGGCCGGACCAAGGTCTATGAGTCGATCGTCAAGGGCGAGGATAACTTTGAAGCGGGCGTACCAGAATCGTTCAATGTTCTGGTTAAAGAAGTCCGTGGCCTCGGCCTGAATATGGAACTCCTGGATGCGGAGGTTGAGGAGTAAGGGCGCTGCCCTTTCTCCCGTCCCCCCTTCCGCAAGATTTGAGGTAACAAATGAACCAGGAAATCACCAACAACCCGTTCAACCCGCTGACGCCCCCGAAGGTTTTCGACGAGATCAAGGTCTCGTTGGCGTCGCCTGAGCGGATCCTGTCTTGGTCCTATGGCGAGATCAAGAAACCCGAAACCATCAACTACCGGACGTTCAAACCTGAACGTGACGGTCTGTTCTGCGCGCGTATCTTTGGCCCGATCAAAGATTACGAATGTCTGTGCGGCAAATATAAGCGGATGAAGTATCGCGGCGTTGTCTGCGAGAAATGCGGCGTGGAAGTCACCCTGCAGAAAGTCCGCCGCGAACGTATGGGCCACATCGAACTGGCAGCACCCGTTGCACATATCTGGTTCCTGAAATCGCTGCCGTCCCGTATCGGTCTGATGCTGGACATGACGCTGCGTGATCTGGAACGCGTTCTGTACTTTGAAAACTATGTCGTCATCGAACCCGGTCTGACCGACCTGACCTACGGCCAGATGTTGACCGAAGAGGAGTACATGGATGCGCAGGATGCCTATGGCATGGACGCGTTCACCGCGAATATCGGTGCCGAAGCCATCCGTGAGATGTTGGCCCAGATCGATCTGGAAGCCGAAGCCGAGCAGCTGCGTGCTGATCTGGCCGAAGCAACCGGCGAACTGAAGCCCAAGAAGATCATCAAGCGTCTGAAGGTTGTCGAATCCTTCCTCGAGTCGGGCAACCGGCCTGAGTGGATGGTCATGACCGTGATCCCGGTCATTCCGCCGGAACTGCGTCCGCTGGTTCCGCTGGATGGTGGCCGGTTCGCGACCTCGGATCTGAACGATCTGTATCGCCGCGTCATCAACCGGAACAACCGTCTGAAGCGTCTGATCGAACTGCGCGCGCCTGATATCATCGTCCGCAACGAAAAGCGGATGTTGCAGGAATCGGTTGACGCTCTGTTCGACAACGGCCGTCGTGGTCGCGTGATCACCGGTGCCAACAAGCGTCCGCTGAAATCGCTGTCGGACATGCTGAAAGGTAAGCAGGGTCGCTTCCGTCAGAACCTTCTGGGTAAGCGCGTCGACTTCTCGGGCCGTTCGGTCATTGTGACCGGTCCGGAGCTTAAGCTGCACCAGTGTGGTCTGCCCAAGAAGATGGCGTTGGAGCTGTTCAAGCCGTTCATCTACTCGCGCCTTGAAGCCAAGGGTCTGTCTTCGACCGTGAAACAGGCGAAGAAACTGGTCGAGAAAGAGCGTCCCGAAGTGTGGGATATCCTCGACGAGGTGATCCGCGAACACCCTGTCATGCTGAACCGTGCGCCGACGCTGCACCGTCTTGGCATTCAGGCGTTCGAGCCGGTTCTCATCGAAGGTAAGGCGATCCAGCTGCACCCGCTGGTCTGTTCGGCCTTTAACGCCGACTTCGACGGTGACCAGATGGCGGTTCACGTGCCGCTGAGCCTTGAGGCACAGCTGGAAGCCCGTGTTCTGATGATGTCGACGAACAACGTCCTGTCGCCTGCAAACGGCGCGCCCATTATTGTCCCGTCGCAGGATATGATCCTGGGTCTCTACTATGTGACCCTGGAACGCGAAGGCATGCCGGGCGAAGGCAAGGTGTTCGGGTCGATCGACGAAGTTCAGCACGCGCTGGATTCGGGCGAAGTGCATCTGCACACCAAGATCACCGCGCGGATCACGCAGATCGACGACGAAGGCAACGAAGTTCAGAAGCGTTTCGAGACTACTCCGGGCCGTCTGCGTCTGGGTGCCTTGCTGCCGATGAACAACAAAGCCCCGTTCGAGCTGGTCAACCGTCTGCTGCGGAAGAAAGAAGTGCAGCAGGTGATCGACACCGTCTACCGCTATTGCGGTCAGAAAGAGTCGGTCATTTTCTGTGACCAGATCATGTCGATGGGCTTCAAAGAAGCGTTCAAGGCGGGCATCTCGTTCGGTAAGGACGACATGGTCATCCCGGACGACAAGTGGGGCATCGTTGATGACACCCGCGGTCAGGTGAAGGACTTTGAACAGCAGTACATGGACGGCCTGATCACTCAGGGCGAAAAGTACAACAAAGTTGTCGATGCCTGGTCGAAGTGTAACGACCGTGTCACTGACGCGATGATGAGCACGATCTCGTCGTCGGATCGGGCAGAGGACGGGTCCGAGCAGGAACCGAACTCGGTCTACATGATGGCCCACTCGGGTGCGCGTGGCTCGGTCACTCAGATGAAACAGCTGGGCGGTATGCGCGGCCTGATGGCCAAACCGAACGGTGACATCATCGAGACGCCGATCATCTCGAACTTTAAAGAAGGTCTGACCGTTCTCGAGTACTTCAACTCGACCCACGGTGCCCGTAAGGGTCTGTCGGATACCGCCCTGAAGACGGCGAACTCGGGGTATCTGACCCGTCGTCTGGTGGACGTGGCGCAAGACTGTATCGTGCGTGAGATCGACTGTGGCACCGAGCGTGCGATCACGGCAGAAGCGGCTGTGAACGACGGTGAGGTTGTTGCCTCGCTCGCCGAACGTGTGCTGGGCCGTGTGGCGGCTGACGATGTTCTGCGTCCGGGCACCGACGAGGTGATCGTGGCCGCAGGTCAGCTGATCGACGAACGTATGGCTGACACCATTGATGAAGCCGGTGTTGCGTCGATGCGCATCCGCTCGCCTCTGACCTGTGAGTCCGAGGAAGGCGTCTGTGCAACCTGCTATGGTCGTGACCTTGCGCGCGGCACCATGGTCAACACGGGCGAGGCTGTCGGCATCATCGCCGCGCAGTCCATCGGTGAGCCCGGTACACAGCTGACCATGCGGACCTTCCACATCGGTGGTGTTGCGCAAGGTGGTCAGCAGTCGTTCCAGGAAGCCAACCAGGAAGGTGTTGTTGCGTTCGAGAACCCGCAGATTCTGGTCAATGCCGCAGGCGAAAGCCTGGTCATGGGCCGGAACATGAAGCTGGTGATCAACGACGAACACGGCGAAGAGCGTGCCAGCTTCAAGCTGGGCTATGGCTCCAAGCTGTTCGTCAAGGATGGCGCAACCGTTGCCCGTGGCGACAAGCTGTTCGAATGGGATCCCTACACCCTGCCGATCATTGCCGAGAAAGCCGGTACCGCGAAATACGTTGACCTTGTTTCGGGCCTTGCCGTCCGCGATGAGACTGACGAAGCAACCGGTATGACCCAGAAGATCGTGATCGACTGGCGCGCGGCCCCCAAAGGCAGCGACCTCAAGCCCGAGATCATTCTGGTCGGCGAAGATGGCGAGCCGGTCCGCAACGATGCGGGCAACCCGGTTCACTATCCGATGTCGGTGGATGCGATCCTGTCGGTCGAAGACGGCCAGACCGTCGAAGCCGGTGACGTCGTTGCGCGTATCCCGCGTGAAGGCGCCAAGACCAAGGACATCACCGGTGGTCTGCCGCGTGTGGCCGAACTGTTCGAAGCCCGTCGTCCGAAAGATCACGCGATCATCGCAGAAGCCGATGGTTACGTGCGCTTTGGCCGCGACTACAAGAACAAGCGCCGCATCAGCATCGAACCGGCTGACGAGTCCATGGAGACCATCGAGTACATGGTGCCCAAGGGCAAGCACATCCCGGTCGCCGAAGGGGACTTCATCCAGAAGGGTGAATACCTGATGGACGGTAACCCGGCTCCGCATGACATCCTGTCCATCATGGGTGTCGAAGCGCTGGCGGATTACATGATCGACGAGGTGCAGGACGTGTATCGTCTGCAGGGTGTGAAGATCAACGACAAGCACATCGAGGTCATCGTGCGCCAGATGCTGCAGAAGTGGGAGATACTGGATTCAGGCGACACCACCCTGCTGAAAGGCGAGCATGTCGACAAGCAGGAGTTCGACGCGGCCAACGAGAAGACCATCGCCCGCGGTGGTCGTCCGGCACAGGGCGAGCCGATCCTTCTGGGGATCACCAAGGCCTCGCTGCAAACGCGTTCGTTCATCTCGGCGGCGTCGTTCCAGGAAACCACCCGCGTGCTGACCGAAGCTTCGGTTCAGGGCAAGAAGGACAAGTTGGTTGGCCTGAAAGAGAACGTCATCGTCGGCCGCCTGATCCCCGCCGGTACCGGTGGCGCGACACAGGCCGTACGTCAGGTTGCGCAATCGCGTGACAACGTGGTCATCGAAGCCCGCCGCGAAGAGGCCGAAGCCGCCGCTGCCCTGGCCGCTCCGGTCATTGACGACGACATGGTTGGTGATGAACTGGACGTGGTGGTCGACACCCCGGAAAGCCGCGAATAAACGCCGACCCAGAAAAATAATCAGGCCCTGCGGAAACGCGGGGCCTTTTCTTTTAGTCAAGTTCGTCGACTGAGCCGGATAATGGGCGTTATGCGCCGAGGGTTAAGAACAGAAAGCCGAGCCCAAGGACAACAAAAGCACCGGTTGCAAACCAGTTTAGAAGCAGCTTTCCGCTGAATGCACTCCGGTAGACACCCCGAATAAACAGGCTGGGGATAACGGCGAACCAACAGGCTGAAACCACGGCAACAGGCATCCCGAACGCACCCGGCGCGGAGCTGTTTTTTACAGAATCCGGTGCCAGATCGGAAATCGCTTGAAGATTGAAGAACAGGAATCACACAACAAACGAGCACAGAGCACCCAAGAACATGCGGTCCAGTCTCATGGTCGGCGCGGCAGATCGCGACATGGGGCGCACAGGTTGATGTTGTGTAGCGGCTTGGTAACGACGTGGTTGTTGGCCGAAACCTTGAGAGCCTTTCTCGAACATAATCACTCCAAAAAAAATTCGTCAGAATTACTTGAAGTTTCAGCATATTGGAGCAAATTGCAATCTCATGTTTCTGGACCGAGTATTGACTTAGTACGTATCCTCCGCGCGAATGTGCGGGACGACATTCGAGTTTTGTTTCAATGACCCCAAACATGAAAGGCGCCCTGTTGATGATGGGCAGCATGGCTGCGTTTACCATCAACGATACCTTGGTAAAGGTTGCAGGGGCCGAGATACCTTTGTTTCAGATGGTGGCAATGCGGGGTGTTCTGGCAACGGTGCTGGTTTTCCTGCTGGTTCGCCATTTCGGGGCGCTGCATCTGAATTTCCCGCGTCATGACAAATGGCTTGTCGCTGCGCGCTGCCTGGCCGAGTTGTCGGCCACATTCTTCTTTTTGACAGCGCTTCTGCATATGCCGCTGGCGAATGTGACGGCTGTCCTGCAGGCTCTGCCGCTGACTGTGACGCTGGGGGCTGCGCTGTTTTTTCGCGAATATATCGGTTGGCGTCGGATCGCGGCGATCGGGATGGGATTTGTCGGCATGTTGTTGATCGTGCGGCCCGGCCCCGAGGGGTTCAGCATATTCTCGGTTTATGCGCTGATTGCGGTGGCTTCGGTGACCGCACGGGACCTGATCACACGGAGGATGTCCAGCCATGTGCCTTCGCTTGTTGTGACGCTTGCGACGACAGTGACGATTACGCTGGCCGCAAGTGTCGCCTCGCTTGCAACAGGATGGAAGCCCGTGCCGACCGAGGCGGGCATCTTGGTCGCCTCAGCCGCCGTGTTTGTGCTGATGGGATACCTGTTCAGCGTCATGGTGATGCGCGAAGGGGATGTGGGTTTTATCGCCCCATTTCGTTATTCCAGCCTGATCTGGGCTTTGGGGCTGGGCTGGGCAGTGTTCGGTGACTGGCCCGACGCGATTACAATGCTGGGCGCGGTGCTTGTTGTGGGCGCGGGTCTGTTTACGCTGTTCCGTGAACGCGCCGGACAGCGTCCTGTTCAATCGCGAAACGCGCGATAAATTCGCCTTCCTGTTCTGGGGTGAGGGGCAAAAGATCGGCGTTGTTGTTTCGGGCATGTGGTGAATCGTTGAACTGGTTCAGTGTACGGACCCACATCGGCGCGTCAGGATAGCTGATCACCGGCATGAAGTTCCCCATCCGGTAATGAGAGAAATTCATGATCGTCAGATCACACCCACCGCGCACATACATGCCCAAACCCACACCCAGCAAAGGCTGAAATTTCTGTGCGGCCAGAATTCCATTGGGCCCAAACCGCGCAAGAAACCCGCTATTATAGTCGATTGCGACAGTTTTATTCTTTTCGATCAGCCCTTTGCCATCGTGCAGGGCAATGCGCAGCCGTTCGACGAAGTCGACGGATACCGCATCGTCGTCGTCATGGCGAAATTGCAGGCAGGGCGCATCGGGGTTTTCGCGCGCGGCGTTCAGAACATCTTTCATGACGCGGCGCTGTCGCATGGGTTCCCGGGCGATGATCCTGATTTGCTTGATGCCCGCTGTCAGGTCTTGAAGGCGATCAAAGGCCGGTTTCGGCAGGCAATCACCAATCACGACCAATAGTTGAAAATCCTCGTCGGTCTGTTCTTTAAAACAGGGCAGGGTGGTTGTTTCGAACAGGCGGAACCGCTCTTCCAGACGCGCGGGGTTATAGAGATAGGCGCGGCGCTCTTCGATCGAGTCATGTTCGATCTGAAAGCCGCCATAAGCAGGGTAGGAAAAGCGGCACAGACCGATGACTTGCATGTTTCATCCATGAGGCAGGGCGTTGCCGGGGACTATGCCCACACGATCCGTCGCCCGCAACGCCTGTTGTGCTGGAAGTGCTGGGCAAACTGTGATAATTCAAGGCGAAGTCGTCGGTTGGGCGCCAGATCAGGTGTGCTGTTGACACTTGGGCCGACTCCCCCTATTACGCGCGTCATCTCGGTACCGGGGGCCGCCCCATAACCGATCTCAGTAATGGACTGGTCAAGACCCGGACAATTTTGCAGTTCGCGTCCTCTGATAACCAACCGCGACGTTCACCTCGGAATGGGAACGCTCGCGGGTTTTGCGCTTGTGGACGCATGAGTGCAGCAAAGTTTAACCGCACGCAATGCGCGTGCATGTCATGTGTGTTGCAAAACGGGGAAGAAACCGGAATGCCAACTATTCAACAGCTGATCCGCAAACCGCGGCAGCCCAAAGTAAAACGCTCGAAGTCCATGCACCTGGAGCAGTGCCCGCAGAAACGCGGCGTCTGCACCCGTGTGTATACCACCACACCGAAAAAGCCGAACTCGGCGATGCGTAAGGTTGCCAAAGTGCGCCTGACCAACGGGTTCGAGGTCATCTCGTACATCCCCGGTGAAAGCCACAATCTTCAGGAACACTCGGTTGTTCTGATCCGTGGCGGCCGTGTGAAAGACCTTCCCGGTGTGCGTTACCACATCCTGCGCGGTGTTCTGGATACTCAGGGCGTCAAAGACCGTAAGCAACGTCGTTCGAAATACGGCGCGAAGCGTCCCAAGTAAGAAGGAGAGGCTGATATGTCACGTCGTCACGCCGCCGAAAAACGCGAAGTCCTGCCTGACGCCAAATTTGGCGACAAGGTACTGACCAAATTCATGAACAACCTGATGATCGACGGCAAGAAGTCGGTCGCAGAGCGCATCGTTTACAACGCCTTTGACCGCGTTGAAAACAAGGTAAAGCGCGCACCGGTCGAAGTGTTCCACGAAGCGCTCGATAACATCAAACCGTCGGTCGAGGTTCGCTCGCGCCGGGTTGGTGGTGCAACCTATCAGGTTCCGGTCGAAGTGCGCCCCGAGCGCCGCGAAGCACTGGCCATCCGCTGGCTGATCACCGCCGCCCGTGGCCGTAACGAAAACACCATGGAAGAACGCCTCGCCGGTGAGCTGCTGGACGCTGTACAGTCCCGCGGTACTGCCGTGAAGAAGCGCGAAGACACCCACAAGATGGCCGAGGCGAACAAAGCCTTCAGCCACTACCGTTGGTAATCCAGAGGCTTATCCAAAATGGCACGCGAATATCCGCTCGAACTATACCGTAACTTCGGTATCATGGCGCACATCGACGCAGGTAAGACCACCTGCTCGGAGCGTATCCTGTATTACACTGGTAAATCCCACAACATCGGTGAGGTGCACGATGGTGCAGCCACCATGGACTGGATGGAGCAGGAGCAGGAACGCGGCATCACCATCACTTCGGCTGCGACAACCACTTTCTGGGAACGCACCGAGGACGGTCAGACCGCCGATACCCCCAAGCACCGCCTGAACATCATCGACACCCCCGGCCACGTTGACTTCACCATCGAAGTTGAGCGTTCGCTGGCGGTTCTCGACGGTGCCGTCTGCGTTCTGGACGCAAACGCAGGTGTTGAGCCCCAGACCGAAACCGTGTGGCGTCAGGCTGACCGCTACAAGGTTCCGCGTATGGTTTTCGTCAACAAGATGGACAAGATCGGCGCAGACTTCTTCAACTGCGTTCGCATGATCGAAGACCGCACCGGCGCACGCGCTGTTCCGGTTGGTATCCCGATCGGCGCGGAGTCCGAGTTGGAAGGCCTGATCGACCTGGTCACCATGGAAGAGTGGCTGTGGCAGGGCGAAGATCTGGGCGCAAGCTGGATCAAAGCTCCCATCCGCGACAGCCTGAAAGACATGGCTGACGAATGGCGCGGCAAGATGATCGAAGCGGCCGTCGAAATGGACGACGACGCGATGATGGAATACCTGGAAGGCAATGAGCCCGACGTTGAGACCCTGCGCGCCCTGCTGCGCAAAGGTACTTTGGACATCGCGTTTGTTCCGGTTCTGGGTGGCTCGGCGTTCAAGAACAAAGGCGTTCAGCCTCTGCTCAACGCTGTGATCGACTATCTGCCCAGCCCGCTGGACGTTGTTGATTACATGGGCTTCAAACCCGGCGACGAGGAAGAAGTTCGTGACATCGCACGTCGTGCTGATGACGCAATGGCGTTCTCGGGTCTGGCGTTCAAAATCATGAACGACCCCTTCGTTGGCTCGCTGACCTTCACCCGGATCTACTCGGGCACCATGAACAAGGGTGACTCGATCCTGAACTCGACCAAAGGTAAGAAAGAGCGCATCGGTCGTATGATGATGATGCACTCGAACAACCGGGAAGAGATCGAAGAAGCGTTTGCAGGCGACATCATCGCGCTGGCGGGTCTGAAAGACACCACCACCGGTGACACCCTGTGTGACGCGAAAGAGCCGGTCGTTCTGGAAACCATGACCTTCCCCGATCCTGTGATCGAGATCGCGGTTGAGCCCAAAACCAAGGGCGACCAGGAGAAGATGTCCCAGGGTCTGGCACGTCTGGCCGCCGAAGACCCGTCCTTCCGTGTGGAAACTGATCTGGAATCGGGTCAGACCATCATGAAGGGCATGGGCGAACTTCACCTGGACATCCTGGTTGACCGTCTCAAGCGCGAGTTCAAGGTCGAAGCGAACATTGGTGCACCTCAGGTGGCCTATCGTGAAACCATCTCGATGCCGGTCGAACACACCTACACCCACAAGAAACAGTCGGGTGGTTCGGGTCAGTTCGCGGAAGTCAAGCTGGAGATCCAGCCCACTGAGGCAGGCGAAGGCTATTCGTTCGAAAGCCGCATTGTTGGTGGTGCCGTTCCGAAGGAATACATTCCGGGCGTTGAAAAAGGCATCAACTCGGTCATGGATAGCGGCCCGCTGGCTGGCTTCCCCGTGATCGACTTCAAGGTTGCCCTGCTGGACGGTAAGTTCCACGACGTTGACTCGAGCGTTCTGGCGTTCGAAATCGCATCGCGGATGTGTATGCGTGAAGGCATGCGCAAAGCTGGCGCGAAACTGCTGGAACCGATCATGAAGGTCGAAGTGATCACCCCGGAAGAATATACCGGCGGTATCATCGGCGACCTGACCTCGCGTCGGGGCCAGGTGTCTGGTCAGGAACCGCGCGGCAACGCCATCGCGATTGACGCCTTTGTTCCGCTGGCGAACATGTTCGGCTACATCAACACCTTGCGTTCGATGTCGTCGGGCCGTGCCCAGTTCACCATGCAGTTCGACCACTACGATCCGGTTCCGCAGAACATCTCGGACGAGATCCAGGCGAAATACGCATAAGCGAAAATTTGAGGGAGTCCGATTAACGGGCTCCCTTCATTACCGAAAAAGGAGGCCATCATGGCAAAGGAAAAGTTTGAGCGTACAAAACCGCACGTCAACATCGGCACGATTGGCCACGTTGACCATGGTAAAACGACGCTGACCGCAGCGATCACCAAGTATTTCGGT